>JAUNFB010000006.1 GCA_030525245.1 Erysipelotrichia bacterium | reverse complement strand
TGAGCGGTTATGGTAATCCGGTAGGCGAATTATCTAATCAAATGGGTAACTCTATTGCTTCTAAATGTGATATGGATTGTATGAATGAATTGTATAATGCGAAAACAATATATACTTCAACTAAAATAATGTCATACGAGACCGTTGTTGACGGTATTGACGTTTTCGATGAAGAAGAAAACAGCGAAAAGGTTATCTTCGTTCATCCGAAACAGGTAACTCAATTGAGAAAAGATGCTAATTTCATTTCAAAAGAAAAGTATAACAACGAAGTAATTGCAACCGGTGAAATCGGTATGATTGGTAATGCACGTGTAGTTACTTCTAAGAAAGTTATGTTGACCGAGTATGACAAGGTTGCTTCTGCCGATGGTGCTACTCAAATCACAGCAAGCAATATAGCAACTTACCAAGGTAAGGTATTCCCTAAAATTGCGGTTGGTGACTATGTTAAGGCGGCAACCACTAAGTATTATGTAAATCCGCTTGTTAAGTTGGTCACCACTGAAACCGATGATGAAAGTCCGGCATTGACTATCTTTGTTAAGAGAGATACCAATATTGAAACTGAAAGAAAGTCAAAAACCCGTACAACAGAAATTACCGGCGATAAGATGTATGTTGTTGCATTAACTAACGATAGCAAGGTTGTTAATGTTAAGTCGTTGCAAGTAGCAACCGTATAGGAAGCCTATTAATGGGCTTCCTTTTCGATATTAGAAAGGAAGTCATATGTTAATATCAACAGACGAATTAAAGGCTTTATATAGCGATTTTAAGGATGTAAATGATGATTTATTAAAGCGTAAATTAAAGACAATAGAAAGCACGATAAGAGCCTATACGCATAATAATTTCCAAAACAGACAAGTCAGATGTATATGTTCGGCTAACAGCAATATATTGACTTATCTAAAGGGTAATTGGATATTTAGGGAAAAGGACACAATTCAGTTGAACGATGGCGGATTAAACAACGGCTTATATGTTATTAGCAAATTAACCGCTGATAACATTGAAATTGGTGAAACATTGTATTCAAGTGATGAAGTGTTGGTAACTAAGATACAATATCCGGATGAAATTATCGAAGGAGCAATTAATCTGTTAAAATGGGACGTATTTGAACGAGACAATCACGAAGGAATAGCAAGCGAAAGTATATCACGTCATAGCGTATCTTACGTTAATTATGACGCAAGTAACACTATTAATGGTTATCCGTCTAAATTGTTCGGATTTTGTGCGACTCATATGAGATTTAAAGTATGAAAAAAGTAAACGGTAATATTAAGGCTTTATTGGAAGTTAAGACAGTTACAAAAAACGAAATAGGCGAAGGCGTTAAAGATTGGCAAACGTTAAAGACATTATACGGTTGGCTTGACTTATCTAACGGTAGTGCAGATTATCAAAATTATAACGCTAAAATTCAAGAAAGCACGCACGTTTTTATTTGCGATTGGCAACCTTTGGACGTTGAAGAAAGCGAGTGCCGATTAACGATTGCCGGTAAGCATTATGAGATAGTGTTGATTGATAATCCGATGGAATTGAATTACCAACTTGAACTATTTTTGAAGTATGTAGGTGATTGAATGAACGATAATGTTAAGTTTGAAGATTTTAGGCTTGAAGTATTTGCAAAGTTGGATGAAAAAGCAGGTGCATTTTTGGAAGAAGCAAAAGACAGCATAGCAAGTCAGGCTTCAAGAAATTCACCGGTTGATACAGGAGCGTTAAAAGCTTCATTTCAAACCGATAGTTTTGTAGATGAACAAGAAAAAACGGCTTATGTAGGTTCAAGTTTAGAATATGCTATTTGGCAGGAATTCGGAACAGGTGAATATGCCTTAAACGGTAACGGACGAAAAGGCGGTTGGGCTTATAAAGACCCTAAAACCGGTAAAACAATCTTTACTCACGGAAATCGTCCTATGCGAATGTTGTATCACGCTTTTGAACAGAAAAAAGAAAAGGTAAAAAATCGTGCGAAGAAAATATTCGGAGAAATATAATGAAGGAAATCTTGAAAATAATTGAAGAGCAAATGACGGCATTAAGCATTGAATATTATTATCTTTATAACAATGCACCGACAGTTGTTTATCCGTATGTTACAGGAGAATTTACGCAAAACGGTTATTCTTATGAAGACAATTCAAACAGCGGTGATATGTTGCTTGAATGTTGGAATAGGGGAAGCCAGATAAACTTAATTAATTTACATCAAAAAATAAAAGAACATTTCCGAGATTTGCAAGTATCCAAGGATAATGTGGTAGCACATATTTCATATAACAGTGCTTATCCGGTTAGAACTGATGACGCAGATTTATTCAAAATGGAAATACATTTAGATATCACATATTGGGAAGGAGAAAAACAATGAGTGATTATGCATTAAAAACACACGGCATTACAGCCGATACGCCTAAAAATTTAATGTTCAGTGCAGGAACCTTTTATAAAAACTTAGAGTATAAAACAAATGCTTGGACAGGTACGGTATTAGGTGCTACGAGCGGTGGTGGAAAATTATCCATTACACCGGAATACATAAACGCCGAATTGGACGGTGCAACAGTAGCCGTAAAAGGTGCTAAGTTCAAAGTTGGCGAAACAGCAACGATTGAAGCCAACTTCACTGAAGTAATGGAAGGCAGAGTGGTTGACGCTTTGCATTTGGTGGAAGACACAACAGCTACGGTAACCGGCTATAAAGTGTACAAATCAAAAGCAATATTAACAGATGATGATTTTTTGAAAAATGTTGCCTTTGTTGGTACATTAACTGATGGTAAACAAGTAATTGTCATTTTGCCAAATGCATTATGTACAAGTGCTTTTGAATTGGAAGGCAAAAATAAAACGCAAGCAACATACGCTTGCACATTTGAATGTCACGCAGATATTACGCAGGATGACTTATATCATCTTCCGTATGAAATTTATTTTCCGTCTGCGACAGAATAATTGAAAGGATATAAAGAATGGCTGATACAGAAGTAAAAAAAGTATACGAATTTAGGCAGCTAAAAGCTGATGATTTATTTTTGGTATTAAATTTAGTTAAAAAAATAAACTTAAAAAGTTTAAGCAATGCTTATCGAGACGGATTGGATGAGATTATCAAGCAACAAAAAGATAATAAAAAAGCAAATGATAAGGATTACGCTGAAATAGGTGCTGCAATGTTTAATGTTGCTCAAGTTATTATCGAACGTATTACAGAGTGTAAAGATGAAATCTATGCTTTATTGGAAGCAACAAGTAATTTGTCATTAGTACAAATTAAAGATTTAGATATTGCTACATTTATCACAATGATTAAAGACTTCGTAACACAAAAGGAATTTACCGAACTTTTTACGCAAGCCATTCAATTATTCAACACGGAGAATTAAAAACGATGGACTTGTTGTATCACAGATACGCAAGTCCATTTAATTATTTACAAGGATTAATGGACAGTGGGAATTTATTGATTGGCATTAATTATCTTTTTGAGCAAGAAAACGAGCGGAAATTATGGGACTTATATTTACATTCATATCCGAGTGAAAGTTTTGAAAAATGGAAAAAGAAAGTAATGACCAATGTTGACAGACCTAAAGAATTAAGCCAAAAAGAAATCACGATTGAAATTAATAAATCAAGTGAAATATTAAAATCCTTTTCGGTAGAAAGGGGGTAAATTATGGTAGATTTATTTTCACTTGTCGGAAAAATAATAATCAACAATGATGAAGCAAAGAAAAATTTGAATGAGTTAACCGACCACGCAGAAGAATCATCATCAAAAATAGGTAATGCGTTAACAAAAATAGGCGAAGTAGCCGTAAAAGCCGGTAAGGTTATGGCGGTTGGAATAAGTGCCGGAGCTACAGCAATAAGCTTTTTGCTTAAACAATCAATTGACGCTTATGGTAATTACGAACAACTTGTAGGTGGTGTAGAAACGCTATTTAAGGATAGTTCTGATAAGTTGATGGAATATGCGAAAAAAGCATACTTAAATCAAGGTTTATCAGCAAATGAATATATGGAAACAGCTACAAGCTTCAGTGCTTCTTTATTGCAAGGATTAGAAGGCAATACAGATAAAGCTGTTGAGTATACCAATAGAGCTATTACAGATATGTCGGATAACGCCAATAAAATGGGTACTGATATAGCAAGTATTCAAAACGCTTATCAAGGTTTTGCAAAGCAAAATTATACGATGTTGGACAATTTGAAATTAGGCTATGGCGGTACACAAGAAGAAATGAAACGTCTTATTGAAAATGCGTCAAAAATGACCGACATACAAAAAAAGTTAGGTGTTACGGTAGATGAAAGCAGTATGTCTTTCGACAATATTATTAATGCTATAAGCGTTATACAAACGTCTTTGGACATTACCGGGACGACAGCATTAGAAGCTTCTACAACTATTCAAGGAAGTATCAATTCCTTAAAAGGTGCTTGGGCTAATTTAATGGTAGGTTTAGCCGATGATACGCAAAACTTTGATGAGCTACTGCAAAATGTATTTATATCATTTGAAACAGTCGCAAAAAACATATTGCCACGTGTTCAAACGGTTTTATCAAAAATACCGGATTTAATTAAAGGTTTAGCGCCACTGTTACCACCATTAGTAGAGTCTTTATTGCCGTCTTTAATCACCGGAGCTATCGCATTAATGCAGGGTTTAGTTGAAGCGATACCTACACTAATTAGCGTATTAGTTCAATCGTTTCCGATGTTTATAGACGCCTTTAAAGAATTAGGAAATTCAATATTAGCATTAGTTCCGCAATTATTTGACGGAATTGTAGGCGGAATACCCGGAATGGCTGAAATATGGCAAAGTGCGCTAAATCAAATTAAAGAGTTCCTTCAACCGGTAATTGAAAAAGTACAAGAATGGTGGAACGTAATTAGCGAAGCTTGGACAACGATTTTCCCTTCTCTGCAAGAAGCGTGGAATGCACTTGTCGCAACATTGCAAGCCATATGGGATAGCGTGTTATCGCCGTTAATAACAACTATACGAGATATTGTGACTGAAGCAATAGATTTTATTATTCAGTTAATACCGCAAATCAGCGAGACAATCAGTAGTGTGTTAGAGACATTATCTAATTGGTGGAACGAAGTTTTACAGCCTTTATTTGAAGTGATAGGTAATTATTTAGAAACATATATATTACCGTTCATTAAAAAGACTTTTAACAATATTTTCAATGTTGTTTCGGCAGTATTTAATGGCATTGTTGCTCTTTGGAATACAGTATTAAAGCCTATTTTGGAAGCTGTAATCACATTTCTAAGCGGAGTGTTTGCCGGCGATTGGTCGAAAATATGGCAAGGTATCAAGGATTTTGTATCAAGTATCTTTTCCGGAATATTTAACACTATTAAAACCGTGTTAAGCACCGTTTTTAATGTTGTTAAAACGTTATTAAAACAAATTTGGGATAACTTCAGTGCGTCATTTAATGCAGTATTTGGGATTGTATCAGATATTTTTGGTGGTATTTACGATAAGATTAAAGAAAAAATCAGTAATGCAAAAGACTTTGTAAAAGGTGCGATTGACAAAATTAAATCATTCTTTAAATTTGAGTGGTCTCTGCCGAAACTAAAAATGCCACACGTTAAAATTGATGGTGAATTTAGTTTGCTACCGCCAAAAGTACCGAAATTCAGTATTGATTGGTACAAAGAAGGCGGTATTTTAAAGCAACCTACATTATTTGGATTTAATCCGTTTAAGAATAGTGCAATGGTTGGCGGTGAAGCCGGAGCAGAAGCTATTGCGCCAATAAGTGATTTGCAAGGTTATGTACGCAGTGCGGTAAGAGAGCAAAATTTGACAATTGAAGATTTACTGTATTCGATTTTAGAGTTGTTAAGCGATTATTTACCGCAGTTGAACAACCGAAATTTAGTGCTTGATACAGGTACTTTAGTTGGTGAATTATCATCACCGATTGACTATGAATTAGGCGTTATTAAAAGGAGAAAGGACAGACAATGATTAACGGAGTAACATTTGCAGGCGGTAATACATCAATGCATTCATACGATGATTGGGGTCTTCTCCTTTCTTCCGTTGATATTGGAATACCATCAATTAAAACGGAGTATGTTGATATAATCGGTGGTAGCGGTACGATAGATTTAACGGAAGTGTACGGTGAAGTATTTTACGATGATAGAAATATCACGATGAATTTTACCGCACTCGATGATAAATTAAGATGGACTGACAAGTTGGATATAATAACGGCGTATTTACACGGTAAAACGTTCAAAATTACCTTTGATAACAATAAGGCTTGGTACTTTATTGGACGTGTTTCCTTAGACAAATATACGTCATCAAAAAGATTGGCTAAAATCGTATTAAAAGCCGTTTGTGAGCCTTATAAGTTAAAACAAGATAAGACTATCGTTAAACGACAAATAAGCGGTAAAACTAATATAAAGTGCGTTTGTGCAAGAATGGAAACAATACCTACATTCACGGTAAGCAGTCCGATGACAATGAAATTTAACAATTCTACTTATTCGTTAAGTAACACGGTTAAATACAGTGATATTGTTTTTGTTCAAGGAGACAACGATTTGGAATTTGACGGTTCCGGACAAGTAACAATAACTTATCAAGAAGGGACTATTTAAGATGATATATAAAATACTGTTAAACGGTGATATCATTCACGATATCCACATTGATAAATTAAAGATATTTAATCCGAAAGTCAATTTAGAACAAAATAAAATAGGGTCTTTTGAGTTTACAATTTACTCAAATCACCCTTTTTACAATGCTGTAAAGGAATTAACGTCAATACTGACGGTGTACCAAAACGATACGATAATATTTAAAGGACGAGTAATAGAATTAACAACGAATACAAATAAAAGTCTTAATGTGTATTGTGAAAGCAGTGAAGCGTATTTGTATGACACTATACAAAAGCCTTATGAATATAAGGGAAGTGTCAAAGGCTTGCTTGAAAAGTTTATTGATGAGCATAATTCGGCTGTATCTGACGATAAAAAATTTATTGTCGGTAATGTAACGGTAACAGACCCAAATGATTATATTGTGCGTTCTAATAGTGACTATTCTACAACTTGGAATGCTATAAATACTAAGCTTGTAAATGTGTTAGGCGGATATTTAGTTGTTAGGTATGAAAATGACGGAATGTATCTTGATTATTTGGAAGACTTCACGACATTAAACAGCCAATATGTTGAGTTCGGCAAAAATATATTATCGGTTAAATTTGATAAAGACTATTCAAGCGTAGCAACGGTTTTAATACCTTTAGGTAGTAAAAACGAAGAAACAGGTGAACGTTTAACTATTGAAAGCGTCAATGATGGTAAAAACTATATTGAAAATGCAGAAGCAGTAGCAAAGTACGGTCGAATTGTAAAAACACAAACTTGGGACGATGTAACACTTCCGCAAAATTTATTAACTAAAGGCAATAATTATCTTGCTTCAATCGGCTCAGTATCAACGGTAATACAAATCAGTGCAATTGATATGGCAAACATCAATAAGGATATATCTAATTTCAAGATGTATTCTAAAATTAAAGTAAAAAGCAAGTATCACGATATAGACCAGTATTTCATACCGTTAAAGATGACTATTGATTTGTTTAATCAAAAAAACAACAAAATTACATTAAATGGTGAAAAGCTAACTTTAACCGAAAATGACGGTGGTTTAGGTGCGATTGCTGAAACGGTAGAAAACATTGTCAATAATTATCAAGTAAATATCCCTAATAGGATTATTGAGCTGAAGAAAGAATTGACATCGGCAATTGAACAGACTTCAACGCAGATTAAAAGTGAAGTATCGGAAAAGTACTATTCTAAGGACGATAAAGCGGATTTAATTGCGGAAATAAACACGGTATTTGAACAAAGTTCGCAATACTTTGAAATGCAGTTTAACAGCTTTCAACAGGACTTGAACGATTTACAAGAAGGCACAAATGCTAATTTTGAAGACATTAGGAAATATGTCCGATTTGAAAACGGAAATATTTTATTAGGACAGATTGGTAATGAATTTTCATTGAAAATAACTAAAGAACGTATATCGTTTATGCAAGGTGAAATTGAAGTTGCTTATGTTTCAAATTCAAAATTATACAACACTTATGTTGATGTTTTGACTTCACTGACAATAGGCAACTTTGCTTTTATTCCACGTACAAGCGGTAATTTATCGTTTAAAAAAGTCAATAGTTAGGGGGAAGGCATATGGCAAAAACAATAGCAAGCGGTTCGGCGTATGCTTCTACATATAGTTACGGTACGCAATCATATTTGTACGAAACTGAAGTTGTTGAAAACTCACAGAGCATTGAAAACAATACAACTAATGTTACCGTAAATTTTTATATCACGCCTAAAAACAGTAAATTCAACGGTTGGGCTGATGATGACGCCAAATTTGAGATATCGTCAAATAACGGTCAAACATTTAATAACAATTCGGTTTTAAGAAGTGCAAGACCGAATTGTACAACCTATAACAGCAGAGTGCTTGTAGTAAGTTGGACAGGTACATTTAACAATAAAACCGATGGTTCTTTAGCAATAACAGCTTCTATAACGTATGGATGGGTTAGCAATTCAACAAATTACTATACGCCGAAGACAACAACAGTAACGGCAAACGGTAATACTACAACGATACCGAGAGCCACAACGCCTACATTGTCCGTAACAAGTGCTAAAATGGGCGATACGTTGGCAATATCATTACCGAGAGCAAGTAACACGTTTACGCATAAATTAACGTACTCGTTTGCTTCGACAAGCGGAACTATCGGAACAGATATAACTACATCTAAAGATTGGATAATACCTAAAGATTTAGCAAACTCTATACCTTCTGCAACAAACGGAACGCTGATTATTTCGTGCGCAACTTATAACGGCGAAACATTGATTGGTAGCAAGAGTATATCATTAACTTTGAATATATCGGATGATATGTTACCGGTTATTTCATTAATTAAAACAAGTGAAGCCGGTACGGTACATTTGGGCGTATATGTTCAGAACTATTCGAAGATTAAGATTGATATTACAAGTAGCGGTTCATACGGAAGCACTGTTAAAAGCATTTCAACAACATTTGACGGAGTTACTTATACAGGCGCAAGTGTTACAAGCGGTATTCAATATATAAGCGGTGAAAAGCAAATAAGTGTTACGGTTACAGACAGCCGTGGCAAAACGGCAACAAGTACAGCAAGCGTTACTATATTGGCTTATAAACCGCCTAAAATATCCGCATTTACCGCAAACAGATGTGATAGCGAAGGAAACGCTAAAGATGATGGACAGTATGCAAAAATATCATATGCTTACAGTACAACGCCGTTAGGAAATCAAAATCAAATTAGTTTGAAAATTAAAAGCGGTGAAACATCATTTATTGACCAATCACCGGTAGCATATGAAGCAGATACATTTTTAATAACAAACGCTGTGTTTGATACCGAACATTCATATGCAATCACAATAACGGTTATTGATGAATTTAATAGCAATACGGCAACGGTGATATTGCCTACAGACATCACAACTTTTGACATCTTGGCAAGCGGTAAGGGTATAGCTTTCGGCAAAGTAGCCGAGACGGAAAATTTGCTTGATGTTAAGTTTAATGCAAAATTTAGCGGTGATGTTTATTTCAAAAATGATACGGATTGGACTAATTTAACACTATCAACAGCATTTACTTATTACGACAAGCAAACCGATATACCGAAATACCGTGTGTATGGGAAACAAGTTGAAATTAGGGGAACAATAAAGCCTACAACAACGCATATGGCAAGCAATACAAGAGAAACGATAGCAACTTTACCGAGTGCATTAGCACCGAGTGACGCTATTTTTTTGCTATGTCAAGGTAGCGGAAAGAATACGTGGCTATTAAGCGTTCAAACAGACGGTGAGATAACATTCTCACGATATGGTACATCAGAAAATGCGGAAGTACCAAATACGGCTTGGTTGCCGTTTCAAATTACTTATTTATTAGATTAGAAAGAGAAAATATGGAAGATATTACAATTGGACAAGTGGTTACTTGTTTAACGATAATCGGCAGTTTATACGCCTTTTACAAAGGATTAAAAAAGGCGTTCAAATCGGCGATACAAAACGAAATGAAGCCTTTTGTGGAAGCACAACAAAGTATTAAACAAGACGTAGCCGAACTTGGTGATGTCTGCTATCAGATGTTAGACCATATGGCTACTAACAACAATACCGGCGGAATGAAAAAAGCGTTAGACGAGTACAACAAGTACAACAGACACAATTGAGAAAGGAGCAATATGAGAAGTGGAACAACGCCAAAAATAGAAATCACTTTGGATATACCTTTAACGACAATTAAAGAAATATGGGTAACATTTGCAACTGTAATCGGAACAGAACTTTTAACTAAGAAAAAAGCCGATTGTGTAATCGGAACAGATAAAATTACCGTTCCACTTACACAAGATGAAACATTGCAGTTAAATCCGAGTAGTGCTACAGACAACAAGGTATTAATACAAGTTAGAGTGCTGACAAACGATAATCAAGCCTTCGCTTCGGCTATTGATGAAATACGTGTTGAAAGAATACTAAAGGAAGGCGTGATATCAAGTGACGATTGATATTAAGGTTGTTGAAAATAATACAACGATAAACGTAAGCAGTAATAATACGGATAAAATCAATACAAGCGGATCTGACAATACACAATTAGTCGCAGATGTAAATGACAATAATAGTATCAATGCTGAATTAAACGTGAATAGCCTTAATTTAGACGCTGACATAGGTGAAGTACAAGTCACAAGTGAAACTATTAACGATTACGAAACGCTCTTAAATCGTCCTAAAATCAACGGTATTGTACTAAGCGGAAATAAAACAAGTAGCGATTTAGAATTAGCTGATAAAAGCCATAATCACGATGAGCGATATTATACCGAAACGGAAGTAAATACACTTCTAACCGGTAAAGTTGATGTCGAAGAAGGCAAAGGACTTTCAACGAATGATTTTACAAGTGCAGAAAAGAGTAAATTAGAAAATTTATCGAACTATGAGTTGCCGATTGCAAGCGAAACAGAATTAGGCGGTATTAAAGTCGGCGAAGGTTTAACAATTACAAACGGTGTATTATCTGCAAGCGGTGGCGGTGAAGCCGAAAGCGTGCAATGGAATAACGTGCTGAACAAACCGACAACGTTTACGCCATCAAGTCATACGCATACAAAAACGGAAATAACGGATTTTCCGACATTATCCACGGTAGCAACAAGCGGAAGTTATAACGACTTAACTGATAAGCCGACTATACCAACGGTTGACAGTGCATTATCCGCAACTTCTGTTAATCCGGTGCAAAATAAGGCGGTGAAAACAGCGTTAGACGGTAAAGCAGACAGTTCACATAATCACGATGAGCGTTACTATACGGAAACCGAAATTGATAGTAAATTGAGTGAAAAGGCTAATGTAGAGCATACGCATACAAAAAGCGATATTACCGATTTTGCCCACAATCACGATGAACGTTATTATACCGAAAGCGAGATTGACGAAAAGATACCTACTAAGACAAGTCAATTAATAAATGACAGTGGGTTTTTAACTTCAACACCAAGTTGGACATTGGCGTGGAGTGGGCAATGTTATGGTGGTGGCACTACTATTTCGTGTACTATTCCAACGACTGCTAAATCAGTGTGTATGTTTTGGAAAATACAAGATTATTGGAGTTGTTTAACTATGTATCGTGGCGCAACCGGAAAGATGATTGTTTCAGATGAATCTTATTATGCAGGTGGGCAAATATCTTACAATGGCGAAACAATGACATATACACATACAGGTCAAACAAATAATAACTGTTATTTAGGTGAAGTATGGTATCGATAGGAGATAGAGAATGAAAGTAAAAATAACATTTGATGATAATGGTTATATTCAAAGTTTTTGCGCCGTAGGAGAACTTGAAGGTAGCGCAGAATATGAAGTTGATAAGGAACATTTCTATGAAAATGTAGCCGGTTATAGATTGGTAAATGGGGAGTTAACCTTTGACAAGTCTTACAAACAACAGGCAGAATACAAAAGAAAAACAGAAGTAGAAATAATCGAACTTAAGAAAAAGTTAAGAGATACTGATTATCAAGCCTTGAAGTTTGCAGAAGGGTTTATAAGCGCAGAAGATTATGAAAGTATTAAAGCCGAAAGGCAACATTGGCGTGATGAAATAAACACGTTAGAAAGGAATTTATGAATATTGATTACACATTTTTTATTTATGTGCTTGTAGTAGCACTGTTAATGATTGCTAATACAATCTTTCGTATTGCATTGGCACAAGTAGTAGGTGATTTTTCGTGGAATGAACTGTGGAAAGGATTAAAGAAATATCTGCTTATAATAACCGGTGTAGCTCTTGTTTATGTCAGCGGACTATTATTACCGGATATGAAGTTAATCGCAATTAATCAACAGGATGTAACTATCTTAGATGGATTAAATATCTTGTCCGTTGCTCTTGTATGCATTTATGCTTACAAGTGTTTCGAAAATATTAAAGCGATTTTTGATATTAAGAATGCGGAAATAGAAGAAAAGGAAGATAAATTGGAAACAACCGAAGGAGAAGGCTAATGGCTATCAGTAATTATGATAAACTGATTTGGTGCTTGCCTTTGCGGGATGGTGGGGTAACCAAACCGTTTAATTCCAAAACGCATATCGGTGTTGATTTCGGATGGGTTGATGAAGCTTATACTAACATCTATCCTATTCAAGATGGGAAAGTTGTTGATATCTTCTATTCCAATAGTTGCGGTTACAGCGTTGTTGTTCAACACGATTACGATGACGGAACACATCGATGGTCTGCTTATATCCATTTGAAAAACAGTGCTTTAAACTATGTTAAAATTGGTTCTGCGGTTAAACAGGCGGAAACGGTAATCGGTATAAGGGGCAATACAGGAGCTTCTAACGGAATACATTTACATATCTATGTCAGTGATACGACTACAAAACCGTATAATTGGAACTTGATGAAGTCATTATGCACATTTGATATTATGCCGTATTTTTATTTAACCAAGAAGTTTACATATTCTTTGGCTAAAGCTGATGGCTATAATCTGATTACAAGACCGTTTATAGAAGATGTAGAAATAAAGTATCCGCAACCGGTAAAAAGAGATGAGAATAAGCACCAAGTGGATATTGAACATCCGAATAAATGGTTGAGATTAAGAGCTGCGCCAAACGGCAGTATTTACAGCGAGTATTGTCAAAACGGTATTTATGATGTGCTTGATAGTAAATATGCAGGTAGTTACAATTGGTATAAAATCGCTGTTATTGATAACAGAGAATTTTGGGTAGCATTCCATACTAATTGGGCAACGGATTTACCGGCATATAATCCGCAAGAAACCATTGCGAAATTAGAAAAAGAAGTATCGGAATTAAACAGCAAGATAGCAAATGCTATTAAAGAATTGAACTAAATTAAAACCTACTGCTTGATGAAGGCGGTAGGTTATTTTTTTTATATCATATTTTGTCATAAAATGTAAAAAAAGTCTTGCAATACATATAGGATAGGTATATAATATAAGTACAAAGTAGTTAGATACCTTGTAAGACAAAGGGTTAATTCATTGATAATCAAAATACCGGGCAAGGAATTTCGCAAGGAGTTGAGATTATGAAGGAATTAATAAAAGAAATAAGATTATTAATCAATAGCCTTATTCGATTAATTAAAACCATTAAAAAAGGTTAAAACCTAAACCACATAAGAATTAACCCTTGTCTTTATTTTAAACTAAAAGAAAGGGAAAGTAAAGAGTAAAGGAAAATGTCAGAAGCAAGAAATAGAGCAAACGCAAAATTTAATAAGCTACACACGCAAACAGTTACGGTAAGGCTACATAATGAAAATGATAAGGATATTATTGAATATCTTAAAACTAAGGAAAATAAGCAAGGATATATTAAAGAACTGATACGGCAAGATATGAGAGGAAAAGGCATAAAATTAATATAATTTATTAATTTTTGGGACTTTTTATTGTTTTTTGGGACTTTTTATATTAATATCAAGTCATTAAAGGAAGAAGAGAATATGAGTGAAGGATTATTAGATAAAGAAGAATTGGTGAGATATATTATTTGCAAATTCAAGGAAACGCAGTCAAAAGAGATAAGCCCTATAAAGCTTCAAAAAAGTTTATACTTTTTATTTGCTATGTGGGGTGGTAAGGTATTAGGCGTAAAAAATGACGAAGAAGATTATGGGTTTTATAGTGAATTTAATCCGTATCTTTTTAATGCTAATTTTCAAGCTTGGAAATTTGGACCGGTTGATAGGAGTGTGTGGGAAAAGTATCGAGACGGTGAATATGACCTAAACGATTGTAATACTCCAACATTAGACTTTCATACCAAAAATCAATTTGAAAAAACTACTGCTTCGGAATATATAGATGGATTACTTCAACGGATTTTTAATACAAGTGATTTTGGCTTGGTAGATTTATCACACGAAGACAATTGTTGGAAAAGGGCGTATAATTCTGTAAATAAAATAATTAACAGTAAAGATATCATAGAAGAGTATGCTTCAAGATAAGTCATTAGAGAATAGACCGCTTGGAAATTCTAATTCTTTAGATACCACATCATTAAATGATAAAAAAGTAAAATTTATTGTTGTATGCAACCATAGCATTTATAAGAAAGATTTATATTTTCATAATTATGTTAATATAAAAAGCGGTAGTATGTTAATTGATAAAATTATGGAAATATTAGAATTAGACAGAAATATGATTAGTTATTCTGCTATACCTATTGAACAAGTAAAAGAGAGTAGCGGGTTAGTAAGACTAAACAATAGAATGCGTGCAATTCTTGAAGAATACAATTATAAAACAAATGGAGATTTATTGAAATGTTCTCCCAAAACTGA
This sequence comes from Erysipelotrichia bacterium, assembly GCA_030525245.1. GTDB lineage: Bacteria > Bacillota_I > Bacilli_A > Erysipelotrichales > Erysipelotrichaceae > UBA1783. Next base: position 48,504 of record JAUNFB010000006.1, on the reverse strand, counting down.
ATTAATGCACAAATTACCGAAAGATACGTTAAGATTTATCGTTGACCTTAAAGGAAGCGAATGGATTATTGCGCTAATTGACCCGTGGCATTTATTCGCAACTGCAAAATCTAAGATGATGTTTGAAAAATATAAATGTAAAAGAAGATATGATATAAACCAACTAAAAAGAAAAAACTGAAGCCACCTTAATCGGTGGCTCTTTTAATATATGCTTTAATCGTTTTCTTTGTTTGCGTAAAGTCTTTTTCTATGGTAACAAGGTTATAATCACCTACTAATACATAACCGCTCAAATCGGATCCAGACACCTCTTGAACATATCCGGTTTTAAGCAATCCCAATTTATAAATATAGACTATCATATTATTCCTTTTTGGTTTATTATATGAACAAATATGTAAAAGGTTCTTGGCGGGTATCATCAAGGTGCAAATGAATTACAGATGATCTTCTTAGGATTTGTGGCTATCGGAATGTCAACTATTCCTGATAGTGCTGCCGGAACAACATTGGCTGTTGCTTTCGCTGTATTAAACGGAATTGATTCGAATGCGGCTATAGCTTTAGCAATGCCTGTAGCTTTATTATTCCAACCATTACAACCATTTAAAGGTACTTTATTGAATATCTATAATGTTAAGGCTGACGAATATGCTGCCAAAGGCGATGACAAAGGTGTGGAAAGACAATTACATTTAGGAAACTTGTTGGCTGCGTTGTTTGATTTTATACCGATGTTCTTAATCTTATTTGCCGGCTCACAAGTTGTAGAAACAGTTGTTAATGCTATTCCGACTGTTGTGATGAACTGTTTGAGTAAAACTGCCCAGGTTTTACCGGCTTTAGGTGTAGCTTATTTAATGACTTATGTTTGTGATAAATTTACTATGCCGTTTGTATTCTTAGGATTTGCTTTGAGTGTATATTTGGGAATGGATTCTTTGGGTGTAGCAATCATCGGTGGAGTTATAGCAGTAGTATATTTCAATTTGAAGAGTTCTGCTAAGAAAGGAGCTTAATTATGGCTAACGATATGTTTAAAAGAGAAGAAATGAAGAAATCCTTCTGGAGATCTTTGGCTTTGCAAGGATGTAACACTTATGCTCGTCAACAAGGATTAGGATTTGGTTATGCGATGATCCCTTTCTTAAAAGAATTGTATAAAGATGATCCGGAAGAATACGCAAACAGTTTATTAAGACATACCGAGTTATTTAATATCACTCCGCAATTGGGTACATTTGTAATGGGTGTTTCTATGGCTATGGAAGAGGAAGCCAAAAACAATCCTGATTTTGACCGTGGTTCAATCAGTGCGATTAAAACTGCCTTAATGGGACCTTTATCAGGCTTTGGTGATGCTATTTTATGGGGTTCATGGAGAACAATCAGTATCGGTATCGGTTTAGGTTTTGCCGCTCAAGGCAGTGCGTTTGGTGCAGTTATCTTTGTTGTATTGTTTAATGCAGTTGCTTGGGCAATGCGTTATTTCGGTTATGGATTGGGCTATCATAAGGGAATGGAATTTATTGCCAGTGCGACCGAAGGTGGTTTATTGGAAAACTTTACTGTTGCAGCTAAAATCTTGGGTGCTACTGTTGTAGGTTATATGATTTGTAAAACTGTCGGTTTTACCACTACTATTTCCTTTACATTTGATGGTTGGACCACTTCTTTACAAAAGGATATCTTTGATGCTTTCATGCCAAAATTATTACCTTTAGTTTTAAGCTTTGTAACATATCATTATGTTAAAAAAGGCAAAAAGACAACAACCATTTTGTTGGGTTTGGTAATCTTCGCCTTTGCATTAGCGATTATTGAAAGTTTACCTGTATTCGGTGGTTAATAAAAATATATTATTATATAGGTATTTAAGACAGTCCTGATTTATAGAGACTGTCTTTTATTATAATACTTTTATAAATATTATTCATCGCATAGCCGATGATCAAGCCGATGACCACAGCTGCTAGAACATCAGAAGGGAAATGAACATAAAGATAAAGTCGGGAAAAAGCGATCAGTAAAGCTAAAGGAACAGCAACATAGCCGAATTTACGGTTAGCCACTGTCAAAATATAAGCAGCTATTACTGAAGAAAGAGTGTGTCCGCTGGGGAAGGAATAATCATGCGGATTGGCAATTAATAAAGGTACATTTTCAATCCAACACGGTCTGTCGCGAGCAATTAGTGGTTTTAAGGTGATGTTACCAATCAACAATCCGACAGTTAATGAAAGCAGCAGCAGATAACCATATTTGCGATAACGCTTTTGAATAATTAAAATTATTGCCCATAAGATCCAGATTATACCGCTGTCGCCTAAGTGAGTTATTAATGTCAGTAAAGTATTTAAAAATTCACATTGCAGGTATTGTTGAATGAAATTAAGAATTGACCAATCAATAGATACAATCCAGTTAAGCATAATATCACCTCTGTATACTAAAAGTTAAACAAATTATAATACAATAGTAAACATTTACTTATTAAAATTCATTTAAAATGATTTGTCTCATTTAAAAATGAAGTGTGAATGGAAGATAAAATAACAACAATAAATTTATGAAACATACTTTGCGTTCGCATAATTTGTAATTGTTAGTTGAATGTTATAAAAGTTTTGTTTGGGCAAATAAGCATTGGAAGTAATTGAATAATAGTATAATGAAATCAATAGGAGGACATTGATATGTGTACAGCAATAACTTATAAAACGGATAATTTTTATATGGGTAGGAATTTGGATTATGATTTTGAGTACGGTCAAAAAGTTCTGATTACACCCCGTAATTTCGTTTTACATTTCAATCATATGGAAGATTTGAAAGAACATTACGGTATTATCGGTATGGGTATTGTGGAAAATGGTTTTCCGCTTTATTTTGATGGAGTCAATGAAAAGGGTTTGGCAATAGCCGGATTGAATTTTGTCGGCAATGCCCATTATTTTCCGGTGAAAAAGAATAAATTTAATTTAGCTCAATTTGAATTTGTTCCTTATTTATTGGCAAAATGCGATAGTGTAAAGAGTGTCAAAAAAATATTGCGCAATATTAATATTGATGATGAGCCGTTCTCGGACAAGTTTCCGCCATCACAATTGCATTGGTTGATCGCCGATAAGAAGGAATGCCTTGTAGTGGAATCAATGAAGAACGGATTACATATTTATGAGAATAAAACAGGAGTTTTGACCAATAATCCTCCGTTTGAAATGCAGATGTTTAATTTGAATAATTATATGCATTTGACCAGTAAAGATCCGAAAAACACATTTTCTTCATCTTTAGATTTGAAAACATATTCCCGTGGTATGGGAGCAATGGGAATGCCTGGGGATTTAAGCAGTTCTTCACGCTTTATCAAATGCTGTTTTACTAAAATGAACAGTGTAAGTAAAAATGACGAGATGAACAGTGTTACACAATTTTTGCATATTTTGGGCAGTGTTGAACAGCAGATGGGCTGTTGTGAGGTTCGTAAAGGTGAGTATGAATATACGATTTACAGCAGTTGTATGAATTGTGATAAAGGAATATATTATTATACTACTTACTTTAATCATCAAATCAGAGCGGTAAATATGCATAAAGCAGATTTAGATGGATCCGACATCTATCAATATGATTTAGAAGATAAAGAAATGGTTTATTATCAAAATTAATAGTAATAAGAGGTTATGATAATTAAAATCATAACCTTTTTTGTCGAAAAATATTGATTTTTAAACTAATTGTGATAGGATAAACTGAGATTAAGTTAGCATATGCTAACTTGACAAAGAGGAATTATATGAGTAAAAAAGCAACAGAATTTCAAAAAAAGGAAATGAGTAAAATGTATCGAGGGAAGCAGATATTTAAACCGTTAAATACTGGCTGGATTGATGATAGGGTAGCTTGTGTGCGTGAATGGGTTGCTAACATTTTTTTCTATCGTAAAAATGGGACTACCATAATGATCGATGCTGGATATAATTACGATCGCTTGCCGGAGAAGATGGAATGGTTAAAAATTAAGCCGCAGGATATCAAGCATATTTTAATTACTCACCAAGATACCGATCATGTCGGTGCAGTGGAAAAAGACAGTTTAGGTTTATTTAATAAAGCCAAATTGTATATCGGAGAGATTGAAAACAAATATTTGACAGGAGAGATGCGACGTAAAGTTATTTATCATTTGTATAAACTGCCGCAAGTGACTATTAATAATGAAAAGGTGTTGTTAAAGGATAAGGAAATATTTTATATAGATGATATAAAAATTGAATGTTTCTTGGTACCCGGACATACTTGGGGACATATGGTTTATTTAATCGATGATAAATATTTATTTACCGGCGATACTATTTGGTTTGGTGCTGATGGTGGTTACAGTTTTATTTCAGCTTTGGCGGAAGATAATAAATTGGCGGTGAAATCACTGGCACTATTGGAAAACAGGCTAAAGGAGGAAAATATTCATCCGTTATTTATTACCGGTCATACCGGTTGGACGGATAATTTTGAGTTTGCTTTTGCCCATAAAGATGAGATTTGCTCACCATTTAAAAAACGGGTGAATGATCCAACAGCACCATATGATGCCTATAACGAATCGGATGATACCGAAGAAAACGCAAATGGCGAGTATTTAAAAGGTGTGGGAAGATGAAAGACAACGAATTGCAATTTGACCGTAGTTGTCATGTGCTGTACTCTAGGCCCTGCAAGAAGGAAATTCAGAAGAAAATCGCGCTGCACTATCCGATTGAAAAAAGAAAGGCGGTCTGGGAGCAGGTGCAGCTGAAATATGCAGAGCTTCTCGCCAACTGGCGCACCGACCTCGGCGGCAAGAAGAATTTTCACAACGGCGCGGGCGGCACTTATGACTGCATCGCCATTATGTGCTATTACGATGTGTGCCGGGATGTAGTCACATTCCGCGAGATCGAAGAGATAGAAGAGAATCTGATCCTGCCTTCGTTCCGTAAGCTGCGCTTTGTTGACATCAACAAGCCGTTTTGGAGAAAGCTGATGTACCGGGCATTCAACACTGCCAAAAAGCGCTGTGACGCATGGCATGATTATGAAATGACGATTGCGCCTTACGAAAACGGTAAACCGATCTATTACGAATTTACGGCGTGCCCGGCAGCGGAGTTTGCCAAGCAGTTCGGCTTTACGGACATTATGCCCGCCCTGTGCAATGTGGACTATGCGTCCATGGAACTGCTCCATGCTAAGCTGGTGCGGACGACTACCTGCGTGGACGGCTGCCGGTGCGACTATACCATCTGTGGCGATCAGGACCCGTATTTGAAGGAACATCCCGAATACCAAGATGAAGTGGGATTCCGGCGAAACAAGTAATATTTAACACAAATGAGGTGAGATAAATGGAAATCTTTCTTGGAATACTGATTCCCTTTTTAGGCACAACGCTGGGTGCGTTCTGTGTATTCTTTATGAAAAAAAAGCTTAGTGATTTGATACAGCGTTCCCTCGCCGGCTTTGCCGCCGGCGTGATGGTGGCAGCGTCCATCTGGAGCCTGTTGATCCCCGCCATTGAACAGTCGGAGGAAATGGGTAAGCTGTCCTTTCTTCCAGCTTTTATCGGCTTTTGGGGCGGCGTGCTGTTTCTACTCATGCTTGACCATTTGATTCCACATCTTCATGTGGGAAGTGAGCAGGCGGAGGGACCGAAAAGCAAGCTCGCGCGCACCACCATGATGGTGCTGGCTGTGACCTTACATAACATCCCGGAGGGAATGGCGGTCGGGGTGATGTATGCGGGTTTTCTTGCGGGAAATACACAGATCACGGCAGCGAGTGCACTTGCCCTGTCTCTGGGAATCGCCATTCAGAACTTTCCTGAGGGCGCGATCATTTCCATGCCGCTCCGAGCAGAGGGTGAAAGCAAGGGTCGAGCTTTTCTCGGCGGTGTTCTTTCCGGTGTGGTTGAACCAATCGGCGCAGTGCTGACGATTGTTGCCGCACAGTTCATTATTCGTGCGCTACCATACCTTCTGAGCTTTGCCGCCGGTGCGATGCTCTATGTGGTGGTAGAGGAGTTGATTCCTGAAATGTCGCAGGGTAGGCACTCAAATATCGGTACGGTATTCTTTGCAGTAGGATTCAGCGTCATGATGATGCTGGATGTGGCTTTGGGATAAGGAGGTTAATGATGATTTTACAAGTATTTTTGGAGGGCATCGGGCTGGGCGTTCTGCTCATTCTGGTTTGCGCCATCGGTATCCGCAAGAGCGCGGTGGGCATGGTTCATCTTTATAGCTCCGAAGTTCAGGACAGGTGCGTAAAGTTGGGGCTCACAACACACGAAAAAATAAAGCGGAACGCTTTGATTTTCAAAGCAGTATGTGTTCCCGGCTATATTGCCTATGTGTTGGTCTGTGTCTATATGGTGAATGGTACACGGGACTTTCTGACGGGATTCTGGCAACTGCTCATTATTCTATCGGTGATGAATCTGATGGACCGTTTTCTCGTTGACGAACTCTGGGTCGGGCACACAAACGCATGGACGATCCCCGGCACAGAGGATTTAAAACCTTATATTACCATCAAGGACAAGGCAAAAAAGTGGCTGTTCGGCACGGTGGGCATGGCGGTCATTTCAGCAGCGCTGGCGGCGATCATGATGCTTTTTATGGAAAGCTGAGGCGATAGAAATGCTGTTTCAAACATATGGCGACAGGAGGAATCCTGCCGTGCTGTTCTTTCATGCAATGGGTGTGACAGGAGCGAGCAGCGAACCGATTGCGAGGTATTTGCAGGATCGATATTTCTGCATCTTGCCCACCTCCACCGTTTACTGCGAGGGGCAGAAATATGTCAGCAAGCTGGACGAAATACGGCAGGTGGAGGACTTTCTGCATCGACAGGGCGTGGAGCGGCTGGCGATGGTGGTCGCTTCTTCCATCGGTGCAGACCTTGCCATGGCGTTTCTGACGCAGACGAAGCTGCCCGTGGAGCACGCTTTCTTTGACGGCGGGCAGTTTGCGCAAATCGGAAAAGGTACGCGCCGTATCATGACGCCGTTTCTGTATTTTGCCATCAAGAGCCTATATTGGTCGAAGGGTGGTACGCTGAAAAAGATTCTGTGGTGCGATGACGAGAGTATCAAGCCCTACTTTATCGCCGCAGGCAAGGCACTGCGGTATGGCAATCTGCGCCGCCAGATGGCGGACAGTCTGGAGGACAAGCCCTTTCCGCCGCTTCCCGAGAAGCTGCAAAAGCATACTTATTTCGAGTTCGGCAGCAAAGAGGAGCATTTCAAATACCGGCAGGCGGTGATGAACGCCTATCCATACGGCAACTATCCCATCTTTGAGGGATATGAGCATATGCAATATCAGATACGCGATCCGAAGGGGTTCGCCGGAATGCTGGCCCACATCGCCGAGCGTGACTGTATGCCGGAGCTACCATTTATCAGAAAGTGAGTGTTACATATGAAATATAAAATTGAGAAAAACACCGTGCAGGAAACACTGATCATTCCGCTGTATGCGCGGAAGGTCTGCTCAGAGCTATATCCAAATCTCTATCGGGATGAAACGGCGATACGCCTGATCGACCAAATCGATAATGACTTTTCAGGTGCAGATAAGAATGCTCGCAGCCTTATGCAGCGCTTCGGTTCGCTGGAGGTTGCCATGCGGCAGAACGATCTGGCGTGGGAAATAAGAGATTACCTGAAAGACCATCCCAATGCGGCGGTTGTCAATTTGGGTTGTGGACTGGACAGCACCGGAAGAAACTGCGACAACGGCAGCTGCAAGATCTACAATCTAGACTTTCCCGATGTGATTGCGGTGCGCAACGAACTGCTGCCAGCCGGAGAGCGGGAGGAAAACATCCCATGCGATTTGAATAATACCGAATGGTTTAAGAAAATCAATGCATCGGGAGGTGCGGTGTTCTTTGCTTCCGGCGTGTTCTACTACTTTTTAACCGAGCAAGTCAAGGCTTTGGTTCAAAAAATGGCGGATGCTTTCCCTGGCGGCGTGCTGGTATTTGACGCGGCGAACCGGATGGCGGTGAAAATGATTGCCAAGACCTGGCTCAAGAGCGCGAAAATCAAGGATGTGGGCGCATATTTTGCGGTTTCGGACGCAAAAAGCGAGCTTTCCCTGTGGGATAGCCGTTTGCAGATCACGAGCCGTGGATATATGTTGGGCTACAACGACCTTCGTGACCCGTCCATCAGCGGCTTCTTCCGTTTCCTCGCAAAGGTTGGCGATGGCATGATGAAAATGCAGATCGTGAAGATCGGATTCGGAGGCAGACAATGAAAATGAGTAAAGAAAAACGAGCGCTTATTGCGGGCATGATCGGGTGCTTGCTCTATGTTATTGGCGACTTCTTGTTTGCGGCGACCGGGAAAAACCAAAGCACAGAATCCATCGGACTGATGGTCAAGGTGGCCTATCTGGATATGGCGACCTGGCGCATGGTGGTCAGTACCATCTGCGGTATGCTGGGAACAGCGCTCTATTACATCGGCTTTCACCAGATGTGGAAGCTCCTGAAGCTGCACCTCACCCAACCGAAGCAGCAGAAATGGGTCAAGCTGTTTCAGATCGCCTATCTCACCGGCACGGTCTGCTGGGGCTATGTTCACGCCATGTTCACGAATGTGGCTCTGATCTTCAAGTTTATCTTTGTGAAATACGGCGATATGCAGGCGGCAGCTGAAATTGCCAACAAGGTCTTCTACTGCAACGCCGTGCCGCTGCTGGCATCGTATATTATCTGCGATGTGCTGCTTTCCGTCGTGATGATCGTTATGATCTGGAAAAAGATGCTCCCTCTGAAAAACACAGCACATCGGATACTCGCATCTTTTTGCAACCCCATCGTTTTTACTGGAATCGTGGGAAATCTCTTCACGCTTCTGCCGTGGCCGCTGAATCAGATCGATCACAGCACGGAATCCGCCGGGCACCTGTTGGTGCTGGTGCTTGGACTGATTTTATTGCGGGAGATGGCGAAATGCGGAGAATGTAAGGAGGCAGTCCAATGAAATACATGGGTATGCCATTCGGAATGTGGGTGTTGTTTGCAGGCTCATTCCAAAAGCAGCTGACGGCGGTGTTCGGTTATGATGCCGATGCAGCGAAAACAATCACGAAAAAAGCAAAGCCGAAATACAAAGCAATTATTGCAGATCTGCCGGAGTTTGAAAAAGCGGATCGTTTCAAGATGAACATTGTTAACAGTGCAATGATCGGCGCGTTCATTCTCTCCATGCCGGAACGCCCGGATGTGGAGCGACTGACGGAGTATTATGCAAAATCCATGATGACAAAGCCGATGAAATGGTTCTGCCGCAAGAGTGGAAAGAGCAAATTTACCGAAAAGTACATCGCCGGCATGAAGGCGACCGCTGCCTTGAAAGCCGCCGACCGTAACCCATATTCGTGGAACATGGAGTTTTACGAATATCCCGACGGCAGCGGATACGAAGGTCGCTTTACAAAATGCGGCATCTGTGTATTGATGCAAAAGCTGGGACTTTATGATCTTACTCCCGCACTATGCCATCTTGACTATACCATGAGCGAAGCGGGCGGGGTGACCGACTTTGTGCGGCAGTACACGATTGCTTCCGGTGGGCCGTATTGCGACTGTGGGTATAAAAAGAAGGGGTTTGCAAAGCCATGAACGAAAGCAATGCGATAATAACAAGGAGGCAACATCATGTTTTGGGATAATATTGCATGGATATATGATGTTTTTGCGAATATCATTAATAGAAAAGCAAATCATGCGCTTTGCATAGCGGTAGAGGGTTTGATCTCTTCTAACGATGATGTGCTTGAATGTGCCTGCGGCACGGGTCTTTTAACCGGAGTGATTGCACCTCGTTGCAAAAGCCTGATCGCGACCGATTTTTCCGCAAAGATGTTGAAACGCACAGAAAAGAAATATGGAAAATATAAAAATGTTCGATATGAGCAGGCAAACATTTTACGACTTCCCTATCCAAACGAACATTTTGATACGATTGTTGCGGCGAATGTGATCCATCTTTTGGATGAGCCATATCAAGCATTGCACGAACTTGAACGCGTCTGCAAGCCCGGTGGGAAAATCATTATTCCTACTTATATGAATCAAACAGATAAAGGCAAGACTAACGGTGTATCGAGTACTATCGGAAGGATGGGAGTTGACTTTAAGCGAAAATTCACACTTGACACATACAAGCAGTTTTTTGACGATGTCGGATATATGAATGTAGAATATATTCTGTGCAAGGGTAGAATTCCATGTGCTGTGGCAATTCTTACAAGAAGAGAAAAGGCTAGGAATTTATAAAGTCTGAAACATTAGGTAAAAACAATTTAAAAAAGAAAGATCGTTGAATATAGAACAATATTTCTGATTTTCAGAAACAAGAATGCATTGATGCATACGAAAGGGATTCTGTTTTCTCGATCTTTTATTGTCTTGAGGTATTGATGGAACTATAATATTTTAGAAGCGAGATTGTTTTAAAACAAAATCGCAGTTAGTGAAAGTAATGAAAGAAAGTCATATATTAATATCAACGTCACACCTCTTGTGAGTGAGGTGCGAACTATAATTTACAATATTTGTAATGGTATTGAATAAAGAACATTATTCAATTAAATTATTTCTTGTCAGACTTTGTTTGAAACAGAAAAGGCTTATTTTTGTTAAACACAAGAATAAGCCATAACATAATAAAATCTATATTGTTAATTCAAATTTAGTTTTTAATTCGTTGTACTGACTAAAGTCTATATAATTTTCTTTTTGTAATCTTCCAACTACAATACCGGGACCAATTTCTATTTTCTTGGAAAAGTTTATTATAGATTCCTTTGAAAATGAATTTTGTTTTACAAATGTGTCGAACGCATTTTGTGGAATTAATATGTTTTTAGCAAATTGATCAGCTTCTTTTTCTGCATACTCATCTATGCTTTTTGTTTGATTTAAATGACCAAGAATGATATGCCCGATTTCGTGGAGTAAGCTGAACCAAAATTTATCTGCATCTTTGCCTCGAAAGGTTATACCGATAACGATTTTGTTTTTATCATAAAATGTTGCTCCATGCAGAAATGAACCCTTGATATGAGGCAAAAATATCAGTGCGATTCCATGTTCTGCTAACAATTCACGAAGTCTATTGCTGAAATTTGCCTGAGTATTAAAGGTCATTGAACGTATGGTTTCAAGACTATTTTCTAACCCTTTTATATCGATAGTAGATGTTTGAACATGCCTTGCCTCAAGTTTTGCCTTTTGAACCCAGGCAATCAAGGCAAAGTCCGCTTTTTCAGTGATTGATAATCTTCTACAGGCAACGGATGGAATAAGAGCTGTTGTTTTGAGTTTGGTTAATTGGACAACTTCGAAGAACTTTCTAAGATTAATTACACGTTCTTCGATTTTTCTTGTTTCAGGCAACCAACCATTATCAGACATTTCTTTATAAGGGAAATTCTTTGCCAATTCTTTGTCGGTATCTAAAGAGTTCTCAGCCTCAACTCTGATAAGTTTTTCCCTATATATTGCTTCCAAATTATTCCAAAATTTGGCAGGCAAGCCGAGAACAGTTTCTAATCTGTAGGCAACGACGGGAGTTAGTTGTACATCGCCATTGATAAGATGACTTATATGTTTTTCCGACATATCCATGCGGATTGCGAATTCTTTTTGGTTCATATTGCGGTCTTCCAACTGTTCTTTAATAGTCACTCCCGGTGGTGTAGCAATATAACTGCGGCTTTTTGTCATTATAATCTCCTCCTTAAAATCTTATTCTTAATGATAATCAATTATTTTTATGATATTAATAATTTGAATTTTTTCAGCCATTTTTGGACCATATTTTCTTTCTGCAATCGAAACATTTGTACAAATTTTTTTGATGACCGAATTTTTATACTTGACTTCCAATAAATCACCTCGTTCGTAAAAAAATTAACCTTATAGGTTAAAATAATTATATGAAAATAAATTTATAATATCAAACAAAAATTTACCTAATAGGTAAAAATATGCTTTATATATGATAATATCTCATGTTATTTTTAAATAATTTCTGAAGATAATATGAAAATATAATTGATTTAATCAGCTGAATTTGAAATCAAATCGATGAAATCATCAATGGATTTAATCTGTAATAATTGATTAAAATTAGTGGTATTGGATATGAAATCGGTGATCACATTAAATATATCACGGAAAAACATTTTATCGTTATTATTGATAGATAACATAAAAACAATATTAACATTATTTATCCCCCAACTGATCGGATTTTTACTTATTAAAACAGCTATAACACTGGTTTTAGAATTGTTGGAAAGAGGATGTGGAATAGCAATTTTACCATAAGCAGAGGAACTTATTTCTTCGTGCTGATAAATTTCATCTCGATATTCCTTATAAACATAATTATTGCTCAGTAGATTTTCACAAAGAAAATCTATAGTTTGATCTCTTTGGTCAAATTCATCAGAGATAAAGAAAACATCACTATGAAAAAAATATTGTAATTTGCTTTTGAATTGGTTAAGCAAACGATTCTTAAGAATGAGATCGATGGATGTATTTATATTGTTGATGCTGCTGCTATTTAGGAAGTAGTCAATTTGTAGTTGTTTTTTTCCATATTTCTGCGGTAATGGCCTGGTTGATAAAACCAAATCGTAATTATTGCTTTTGTCAATAGAATCAAGGTCGGTGATAACATCGGCAATATTTATTTTCTCCGCATAAATGGTATTTATTTTTTCTATTAATTTTAAGCCTATATCATTGTAGTCGGTACATATAAGCAAGCAGTTTACTTTATTTTGATTGCTTTGCTGTTTATCTAATGCTGAACCGATGTGTAAGGCAATATACGATATTTCTGCTTCACATATGGACAGCTTAATGAGATTTTGAATACGATTGATGATATTTATTGATATGGCATAAATTAACGGGTAATTATTTTTGATGCTTTCAAATTGGAGAGAGTTAATTTTGATGTTATTTTTAGCACGATAAAGTAAACCGTTGATATGCATCCCAAATCGGAGTAAAAAATCATTATCAACTAAATCGATACCATAATCATCATGTATTGAATGAATAATATCATTAAGAATAGTATTAACATCAGTACTTAAAATGTTTTCCGGAATTGCGTTCAAATTATTTTTTATTTTTCGAGATATAATTCTGGACATAAACAAAACCGAAATATCATAAATATTTTCGATGTTGTAAGTATAATTATATTTAAACAGTAAATTGTCATAAATTTCTTTTACGATATTATAGACATGAGCACCTCCTCCAAAGGAAATGATTTTGTCAATGATTTCACTTTCCTTGATTTGCGTGGTTGATACCGGTTGATTGTTCATCATCTCAATAACTAATGCCAGGTGTAAAACATAATTAGTCAATGAATAATTGTCAATGAAATAATCATGCTTGTTTAATATATCAATAACGACTTTTTTTATATTCTGCAGATTTGCTAGGGTAAAAATCGACTGTAATTTTTCTAAGGAATAGAAAGATATTTTTGATTCTTCATTGATATAGAGCATAATCAATTTTCTTTTATCGTAATCCGTTCCGCAGATTTGCACATAATCATGAGTAGTAATGCTTAGATTAAAGGTTTTTAATTCGTTTCGGAATTTAGAAAGATCATTTTGTAAACTGTTTTCCGAAATAGCTAATTTCTCTGCCAGTTCAAACAGAGTGAGTTTTTGGTTATTGATCAAAATCTTTTTGACAATATATACTTTTCTTTCGTAATAATTTGTCGGGATTTTTTTATAAGTATTTGTGAAATTATAGGCTGCATGATTCAATTTAAGTCCTTCCCGCGATGAAAGTATTAAATCCGGATGCTCTTGTTTAATTTGTTTTAGTCGATAAAGCAAACTTCTCTTGCTGATGTTTAATGCGAAAGCTATATCGTCGGATTTAACATAATCTGTTTGTTGGAATAAATATTGAATAATTTCATCTTCGTATTTCATAATTTTCTACAAAAGATATTAAACCACAAGTTTTGTTTGAACTTTTAATTATTTTTGTCTTTTTAAAATACAAAAGCAATTAAAAATGTCTTGTTTTTTTATATTATTATGATTTTGTTGAAAGGAAGATAATTATGTCAGAAAGAAATATAGATAGATATCCACATTCATTTTCAGCTTTAAAAATTAAAAATTTAATATTCTCTAATCGTTTTGTCGGAACTCCGATGGTAAATATCCCTACGCATATTTTATTGTCATCTACGGATTATGGTTCGGTAAGTCTTTGGGACAGATCGTTGGGCGGACTGGCAGCTGTTGCCTTGGAGTACCACGGTAAAGCTCGAAATGGCGATAATCAATATGAAGCTAACGGCGGAGATCCTTTTTGCGATAAGTATTCTTTAGATGTTATCAGAGAACAATTGACTGTTGCCAAACAAGCCGGAGCATTGACTGAAATGGTAATGGGCTTAGGATGTTTCTATAAAGGGAAACAATACAGTCCATCGGGAACCGATTTCGGCAGACCGATAGAAGTACGCAAAACAGAGGAAATAACCGAAGAAATATTGCTTGTACTTATTAAAGAGGCGGCATTAAAAGCAAAACATGCTAAAGAGTTTGGTTTTGATTATATTGGCGTCGATATGTCCGGCGATAATTTGTGTGCTTTGTTTATGGCTCCCGGTTTTAATAAACGCACAGATAAGTATGGCGGAAGCTATGAAAATCGTTTTAAGGTTGCGAAAATGCTTATCAGTGAAATTCGTAAGCAGATTGGTTATGATACGGTTTTAGAGGTGAAAATCAGCGGAGAATTGGGAGTTAAAGAAACTTATCCGTTTGATGAAATGTTGAGATTCTTAAAAGAAGAGGAAAACGAAATCGATATTGTATCTGTTTCTAAAGGAATGGATGAATTCCACGATGGTGCGATTTATTCTTTTCCGGTTTCTTTACTTCCGCATAAACAGAATGCTTTATGGGGAAAAATGATTAAAGAAAAAACTAAAATCAAAGTGAACTTAGTCGGAAGTATTTCAACAATAGAAGATACGGAGGATGTTCTTACTCAAAATTGTGCCGACTTGGTTCTTTTAGGTCGTTCGATGATTGCTGATCCATACTGGATAAAAAAAGTCATTGAAGGAAGGGAAGAGGACATCGTTCCTTGTTTACGCTGCAATAATTGCATTCATACGGCAACCAAGCATCGCTATGTTGCTTGCTCGGTAAATCCTCGTTACAGAAGGGAAAACAGAGTCCCGTTACAATTGCCTAAGGCAGAAAGAAGTAAAAATGTAGTTGTTATCGGTGCCGGTCCGGCAGGAATTAAGGCGGCATTAACCGCTAAACAGCGTGGGCATAATGTTACTCTGATTGAAAAGGAAAAAGAGGTCGGAGGGATGTTGAATGTTGCTTCTAAGGGAGAATTGAAGAAGGACTTATTGCGTTATACCGATTATTTGAAATTACAATTAAAAAAATCGGGTGTTAATTTGATGCTGAATACCATGGCGGACAGACAATTAGTCAAAGATTTACATCCGGATAATGTCATTATAGCGGTTGGTGCCAAGGTGATGACACCTCCGATAAAGGGAGTTGAGAATTGCATACAAGCTGTCGATTTAATTAAAAACGATTTAATCACAGATAAAAACGATATTGTGATATTGGGAGGCGGCAGTGTCGGTTGCGAATTGGCCTTGGAATTGGCTCGACAAAATAAGAATATTACGATATTGGAGAGAATGGAAGAATTGGCATTAAATAGTAATTCACAATATCGAGATTGTTTATTGCACTTATTAGATGAAGAAAATCGCATAAAAACCATAACCGGAGCCAATTGCCTGCAAATAAATGAAGACAGTCTTCTATACGAAAAAAACGGTGAGAAGATTAAATTGTTAACACAATTGGTTGTATTGGCTACCGGATTTAAAAATGATGTCCGAGATATTGAACAATTCTTCAATATAGGAAGTCAGACAGCTTATGTCGGTGATTGTCACCGGGTTGCCAATGTTTTGGAAGCAACTAATGATGCGTATTTTATAGCGGCAAATATTTAATTTCGGAGATAGGACTATGGAAAATACAGATTTAAACAGATTAATTATGCAGATAATTGCTTATTCCGGCGAAAGTATCGGCTATTCTATGGAAGCACTAAATGAAGTCGGCAATAAAGATTTTTCGAAAGCAGAAGAAAATATTGTTTTAGCCGAGCAATCATTGAGAAAAGCTCATATTGCTCATACGGAAATACTCACTTATGAGGCAAATAATTTAGATAAAAATATTGTCAATTGTTTACTTGTTCATGCATCTACCCACTTGGCAAATGCAGAATTGAGTAAAGAAATGGCTAAAAAAATAAAAAAGATTATGGGAGGAGAACAGAATGATTAATATTATTCTATGTTGCCAGCAGGGTGCCAGTACTTCGATGTTGGCTGGCAGTATGCGTGAAGAAGCAAAAAAGAGAGGATTGGAAGTACAAATAACCGCTTATCCTTATACCGAATTAAATGATGTGGCACCGTCAGCAGACATTGTCCTGTTTGGACCGCAGGTAAAATATATGCTGAAGGAGTTTGCCATTCAATTGGATAAAATTAATAAACCATATATGCTGATTGATACCGTTGATTACGGAATGATGGACGGTCAAGCAGTATTGAATAAAGTATTGGCTAAGCTGAAATAGGAGGGATAAATTTATGAGCGAAACCAAAAAGAATTTCATGGAAAACCTAGTCGATAAAATCGCAACGGCTTTAACACCTGTGGCAAATAAAATTGCCAATATTAAATTTTTACAGGCCTTGACAAAAACTTTCCAGGCGGTAATTCCTATTACGATGATTGGAGCATTTGCTTGCTTGTTCGCTTGGATACCGATTAATGTATGGCAAGAATTTTTAGCTGCTCATACAAGAGTGCTGTATACTTTTTATACGATCCAGAGTCTGACATTAAGTATAATTGCTCTGTATGTATTGATTTTCTTATCATATTTATATGCGAAAACTTTGGAAATAAAGAATCCGATAATTGTTGTTCCGGTAACTGTTGCTTCATTTTTAATGATTACTCCTACCGAATTATTTGCTTCTATCCCATCGCAATGGTTAGGGTACTCGGGAATGTTTTCTGCCTTTATTGTCACATGGGTATCGGTAAGATTAGTGAAATTGTGCTTGGATAAAAGAATTATTATTCGTATGCCTCGTGGCGTACCGGAATTTGTAGAAGCAGCTTTTGCGATTTTTATTCCGGCTGCCATTTCAATTGCTTTGTTCGCTGTTGTCGGTATTTTAATGTCTGGAACATCATATGGAAGTTTGCATCAATTTATTTATACGATGTTACAAGCCCCGTTAGCGAATGTCACTGACTCATATTTAGGATTATTGCTTTCTTATACTGTTTCTTCTTTGGCTTGTTTCTGCGGTATTCATGCCGAATCGGTTACACCGCACATCAGCATGTTTGTTTTGACATTTGATGCTGAAAACTTGGCTGCATATTCAGCAGGATTACCTTTGCCGCATGTATTCTCTACCGCTGTGTCTTCTAATATTTATATCGGTGGTATGGGTGCAACTTTGGGCTTAGGAGTATTGTTATGTTTGGTAGCAAAATCTCAACGTTATAAGAAATTATCCAGAGTGGCTATTGTACCGCAAGTGTTCAATATTGCCGAACCGTTGTTGTTTGGCCTGCCGATAATGTTAAATCCTATCGCCTTTATTCCGTATATTTTAACAATTATGGTTAATACAACAATTGCTTATTGGGTGGTCGCTTCAGGTATTTTTGCCAGAGCCGTATCGGTTTCCATGTCTTGGACTGTACCGGTTGTGATTCAAAGTGCTTTGAACTTCGCAAAACCTTGGCAAGGTGTATTGTTGAACTTGACAATTATGGCAATTGATATGTTGATTTGGTATCCGTTTGTTAAAGTATTGGATAGAAAAGCTTTAGCGGAAGAAAATGCAAGTGAGAGTCTGTAAGGACTCTCCTTTAAGTAAGGAGAAAGAAATGATAAAAGATATTGGGATTGATATAAGAAAACATCAAATAAGTGATTTTGCGATTGATTCTCCGTGTTATCAAAATGAAAGTGATCAATTCGCTCAATTGGGCATTTGGGCAAATTATGGTATGTTGTTTATAAACGGAATTGATAAGAAACCGATATATTTTATGCGACATTGTAATAAAGAAAAATATCGTTGGGGCGGCATAATAGAATTGGGTGACGGTCCTTTAAGTCCGCAAAAATCTCTGCATCATAAGGATATTGCTCAGGGAGATACTTTAACAGATTATTATGGCGTTACTAATAACAATCCGCTAACCTACGGTTCCGGTTCAAAAGATCCTTTTTCCGAATATCGTTTTAATAATGATTATGCTACTTGGAAAGAGGGGGACTTTTTGAATTTAAAAGCCGAGTATTTTCCATATGCTTGCGTATCGCACAAAAACTCACCGCAAAAATTTTGTTTCTATCATCAATTCGTTACACTTAGCGGAACTTATGAAGGAAAAGAGGTAGTCGGAATGGGTGGTTTTGATCGCTCATATTTTCCCACAATAGGTAATATGGAAGATTATGCTGCGGAAGCAATGACTTATTTGGGCGCTGTATACAGTTGTATTCGGGAGGACGGCAGAAAAGAAAGTGCTAATATGTGCATTTATGACCGTAATGGTTACGGTTATGGTTATTACTATTTGGAGGGAGAAGAACCGATTGTCACTGATGAAATTTATTTAGATGCTAAATGGTATCACTTGCCTTATGCTCAAAATGATCCGACAGTTTGTTTTAAAGACGCAACCTGGTATTTTGGCGGAAAAGAGATTCATTTCACCGGTTTATGGGGTGCAAAAGGATATACGGCAACACCGCGTTTGGAAAAAATTGGTCAAAGTCATGTATATGGTACTTGGTATGAGGGCAAACAACCATACAAGCAAAAATTATTCTATACTTGGAATGAGAATATGAAAGCAACCGAAAAAGAGATAAGAAGAATGGGATGGGAAGTAGTTGATGGGAACATTTAAAGATGGTTTTTTGTGGGGCGGAGCAACAGCAGCCAATCAATATGAAGGCGCTTGGAATTTAGATGGTAAAGGAGAATCATTCTCCGATCATTGCACTTCCGGATCATTGGTTTCACCGAAAAGAATTACAGTTAATATAAACGATACTGACTTTTATCCGTCACATGAGGCTGTTGATTTTTATCACCATTATAAAGAAGATATCGAATTGGCTCATCAATTAGGCTTTAAAGTTTTTAGAATGTCCATAGCTTGGACCAGAATATATCCGACAGGTTTGGAAGAAAAGCCAAATGAAAAGGGATTGTTATTTTATGATAGAGTATTTGATGAACTGAAAAAGTATAATATTGAACCGTTGGTAACATTGTCACATTATGAAATGCCTTATGAATTAATCAAGAGATATAATGGCTGGTACAGTCGCGAACTGATCGACATATTTATGAAATATGTACGAACGGTGTTTGAACGTTATCAAAATAAGGTTAAGTATTGCTTGACATTTAATGAAATTAATGTCGGAACTTTGCCGATGGGTGCGGCATTGTCTTTGGGAACTGTTAGAAATTATGAAGGGACACTGGCGGGTATTGTTGACGATAAACAAACGCGTTATCAGGCGTTGCATCATCAATTGATTGCTTCGGCACTGACGGTTGCTTTAGCTCATGATAATTATCCGCAGTTTAAGATCGGCAATATGAATATTTCGGTTACTGCTTATCCGCATACTTGTAATCCGCAGGATGTTTTAAAGTGCCAAGAGTTTAATCGGATAATGAATTGGATGTGTTCGGATGTTCAAGTAAGAGGATATTATCCGCAATATGCTTTGAATTATTTCCAAAAAGAAGCAATTCGGATAGTAAAAAAAGATGAAGATGATGATATATTAAAAAAAGGAACAGTCGATTTTTTTACTTTTTCTTATTATAATTCTACGACTGTTTCCGCTGATAAAGAGCGACAGGAGTCATTGGGCAACATGACAGTCGGTATTAAAAATCCTTATTTGACAGCCAGTGAGTGGGGTTGGCAAATTGATCCCGATGGTCTGAGATATATTTTGAATGAAATATATGATCGTTACCAAATACCGATAATGATAACCGAAAATGGTTTGGGAGCTAAGGATGATTTAAATAGCGACAATACGGTTGAAGATGATTATCGTATTGATTATTTGCGCAAGCATATAAGAGCAATGGAACAAGCGGTAGAAGATGGCGTGGATTTGATCGGCTATACAATGTGGGGCTGGATTGATGTTGTTTCCGCTTCAACCGGGGAAATGGCTAAAAGATATGGCTTGGTTTATGTTCGCAAGTATGATGACGGCACAGGCGATTATGCCCGAATCAAGAAGAAATCATTTTATTGGTTTCAAGATTTTTTGAAGAAAAATAATTAATTTGGTTGAACAGTTCTTTATTAAGGACTGTTTTTAATTTTATATGACAATTTATAATATCAATATAACCTGTGTTGAAACAAGCAATCCATTATGATATATAATGTGATTTTTATTTAGTCCTGATTGGTTGTAGATTTCGTTGCCAAATAAAATAACCGCCGGCTTGGATGAGTAAACTCAATAACAAGTATCGGCGGTTATGAAATATTCATCTGTATAGTTATTGGACGATAACAGTTAAATACTTAACAATTCCCGAGGCACTGGTGATGGTGAATACACAGGTACCGCTTTGGTGCGGGAAAATGTGGGTGTCATAATAAGTTGCTACTTCCGGATTAGATGGGGTAAAGGTGAGATCGTAACCCATATTATCGGTAACGCCTGCTCTTTGCCATGGGGCATCGGGACCGGAAAATACCAAAGTATCGTTGACGACAATGATTTTTTCCATTGTTGCTTCATAATGAGCCACAAAAGTTGTATCTTTTTTAACGAAGGTGTAATCCTGGGCGTTAATGCCTGCACTATCCAGCCAACCGGTAAAGATGTATCCGTCAATGGTAGGAATCCTTTCCGGCAAAATCAACTGCTGATTGTCTTTGACGATATCCTTTTGAATAATTTCGCCGTTTACTTGCCAATTGACTTGGTAAGAATAATTGACATCACCGAAAATGATGGTATCTTCATTAAAAGGTTTGGAAAAATCAACAGTGCTTCCATGCTCATATGTCCATCTGTTTAATGTCAGCATTTTATCATTGATTTGAAAATCGTTTTCATTTAAGTACAACGGTGCTTTACCTTCAACCTGAAAGGCTGTTTGCCCATCAATCATAAAAGTAACGGTTACCTTTTTGGCGCAACCGCCGAATAAAAATAAAACAGTAATCAATAAAAAGATAAATATTTTTTTCATCATAATACCTCCAAATTAAATAGATTGAACGGATAAATATCCGGTGGGTTTATTTTGAAATCCATCATTTCTTTGTTTGAGGGATTCAAAAAAGATAAATGATAAGAAAATAGGGAACAGTGACAATTTTCCTTGCTGCCGTATTTGCCGTCACCGACAATCGGATGCATGCTGTGAGCTAATTGAACTCTAATTTGGTGTGTTCTGCCGGTTAAAGGCAGAACCGCTAATAGTGATTTATCATCTTTGAATTCCAATAAACGATAGTTAAGTGTTGCTTGCTTAACGCCTTTGCGAGCTCTTTTTACCACATAGGTTTTATTTTTTTGTCTATCGTGAAATAAAAGATCATTAAGAGTATCTTCTTCTGCCGGCATCAAACCGTGTACAACAGCTAAGTATTCTTTATGAAATTGTCTGTTTTGAATTTGCTTGCTTATTTGATCGACGGTCAGAGCGTTTTTGCCATAGACAATTATTCCGCTAACGATTTTATCTAAGCGATGAATAGGCAAAATAGGACAATGAAGTTGTTCTTGTAATTTTTTCGTTGTTTCTTCTTGGCTGTCCAAACCATATGGTTTGATGATCACTGCCAAATTTTCATCCTCGTAAAGTATCTTCAACATACAATTATTATATAAGTTGTAAGCGATTTGTGCTATAATTTGTTTGTACAATTTAGTAAGGGAGAAAATAAAAAATGATTGATTATGCTGAAGGAACAGGTAAAGAATATCATATCGGTGTAGGGAAAGGTGATGTAGGCAAATATGTTATACTGCCTGGCGATCCTAAACGCTGTGCTAAAATAGCTCAGTATTTTGATGATGCGAAATTAGTGGGAGATAATCGGGAATTTGTTACTTACACCGGCTATCTTGACGGGGTAAAAGTTTCGGTTACATCGACTGGTATCGGTGGACCGAGTGCTTCTATTGCTATGGAAGAATTGGTTAAATGCGGTGCCGATACATTTATCAGAATCGGTACTTGCGGCGGTATGCAATTGGATATAAAGGGTGGCGATGTCGTTGTGGCTACCGGAGCAATCAGAGCCGAAGGAACAACAAGAGAGTACGCTCCGATTGAATTTCCTGCCGTTCCGTCATTGGAAGTAACCAATACTTTGGTTAATGCCGGCAAGAAATTAGGCGTACAAGTTCATACCGGAGTAGTACAATGTAAAGATGCTTTCTATGGACAACATCGTCCTGAGACCTTGCCTAACGGACAAGAATTGTTGCGTAAATGGGATGCATGGTTGAAATTGGGGGCAGTTGCCAGCGAAATGGAATCTGCTGCTTTATTTATCGTAGCTGCATATTTACATGTCAAAGTCGGATCATGCTTCTTGGTAGTTGCCAACCAGGAAAGAGCAAAGGCCGGATTGGAGAACAAACAGGTTCATGATACGGATTTGGCAATCAAGGTTGCGGTAGAAGCTATTCGCGAATTAATTCAACAGGATAATAAAAAATAAAAAGTCAAAGACAGAATATATTAATTTATGTTCTGTTTTTTTGTGAATTAAGTGTTTATAATGAAAAATTTTCATAAAATGTAAGAAAAATAAAAAAATTTCAAGAAAAAATAAAAATTTTTTCAAAAAGTTATTTACATATTTTCGTAAGAGTGTAAAATAGTATCTGTTAGAACCAATTATTCTATGAAGGGAGAAAAGTACTATGAAAAAATTACTAGTTGTACTTCTTAGCGTATTGATGGTTCTTTCAATGGTTGGCTGTAAAAAAGAGGAAGTCGAAGTTGATGATTCTCCGTTAGCTGCTACTGTTGAAAAGAATACTGAAAATTATGCTCAAGAATCTGAAACTTTGTATGATGCTAACTTAGGCGATTTCTATAGTTATTATCAAAAAGCAAAAGAAGCTACAAGTGTTTCAGAAAGATTCGCTTTAATGGCAATTGCCGAAGCTAAATTGTTGGAATCAGCAGTATTATTACCATTATCATCAAAGGGTGGTAATTATGCTATTTCAAGAGTTGCTCCATATACATCATCTACTGTTTTGTGGGGAAATGATATGGAAAGATATCACAGTATAATCGTTGCTACCGAATTGATTAAAGCAAGCGATCGTGAAGAAATGAAAGCAAAATATGCTGAATTAAAAGGTACAGGAACATATCGTGAATGGGCTGTAGGTTTCTTAAAAGACAAAGGATATGAAGTTAAGGATACTTACACTATGACTTATTCATCTGATCCACAGACATGGGATGTACTTGCTACAAGCAGAAGTGCTGATTCAGAAGCAATCATTAATACATATGATGGATTAATGGAATATGATGAAGAAAATACATTACAACCTGCTTTGGCTGTAAGCTATACTGTATCTGAAGACGGATTAGTATATACATTCAAACTCAGAGAAGGCGTTAAATGGGTTGATTCACAAGGACGTGAAGTCGGTGAAGTAACTGCCGATGACTTCGTTGCTGCAGCTCAACACTGTATGGATGCTCAGGAAGGCCTTGAATACTTGTTAGGAGATGCCGGTGCTCATATCGTTAATGCTGATGCATATGTTGGCGGAGATGTAACTGATTTCTCACAAGTTGGTGTAAAAGCAGTTGATAAATATACTCTTGATGCACCTACAAGTTACTTTATGACTATGTTAGGCTATGGTGTATTTGCACCGATGAACAGAGCTTACTTCTTATCTAAGGGTGGTGTCTTCGGTGTTGATAATTATCAAGCAGTAGCCGGAACAATTTCTTACGGTACTTCACCTGAAAATATCGCATACTGCGGACCTTACTTAGCAGTTGCTACTCCTAATAACTCAGTTGTATTTACCGCAAATGAAAGTTATTGGAATAAAGAAAATGTTACAATCAAGAAATTGACTTGGTTGTTCAATGACGGACAAGATCCATTGAAGGCATACAATGATGCTGTTGCCGGTACAATCGACGGAGCAGGTTTAAATGCTTCAGCTGTTGTACAATGCAAGGCTGATGAATTATTCGATGATTACGCATATGTTTCAAGTACTGATGCTACTTCTTATTGCGCATTCGTTAATATTAACCGTAAAGCATTTGCTAACTACAACGATTCTACAGTTGCTGTATCTACTCAAACTGTAAATCAAGCTGCTAAGACAAATGCTGCATTACAAAACGTTCACTTCCGTAGAGCATTGTTATTCGCATTAGACAGAGGTGCTTACCAAGCTCAAACAGATGGTGAAGATTTGAAATACGCTTCTATGATTAACAGTTTCACTCCTGGTACATTCGTTATGTTAGAAGAAGAAACTACTGTTGAAATCGGCGGTAAGGAAAAGACTTACCCGGCAGGAACATTCTATGGTCAAATTTTACAAGATCAATTGGATGCTGACGGTGTTAAGATTAAGGCATGGGATGCTACTGCTGACGGCGGTATCGGTTCTTCTACTCAGTATGATGGCTGGTATAACCTTCAAAATGCAAAGGCAGAATTGAAAGAAGCTATTAAAGAATTGAAAGAACAAGGCGTTACAGTTTCAAGCGTAAACCCTGTTCACATTGATTTGGTTGCTTATGCAGCAAGCGAAGTATATTTGAACAGAGCTAAGGCATTCAAACAATCAGTTGAAGCTGCATTCGAAGGTGCTGTTATTGTTGATCTTGTTGAAGTATCATCTTCTAAAGAATGGTACGGTGCAGGATACTATGCAAGTACCGGTTACGATAACAACTACAACATGTATGATGTAAGTGGTTGGGGTCCTGACTTCGGTGATCCGTCAAGTTATTTGGATAACTTCGTACCTGGCGGATATATGATCAAGTCTATCGGTATCTACTAAAATCTAAATAAAAATCAAATATGCACAAGGTGCGAGAAATCGCACCTTGTATTCTCATATAAGAAAGTGGGTGGATTAAATGGTTAAATATTTGTTTAAACGTTTATTACATGGATTATTATCGATTGTTGCGGTTGTGGTAATTGTTATGGTTATGGTTTATTCATTAATGGATCGTACTTTAATTTTTGCCAGCGATTCTTTATATTCCAAGCAATTAAATAATAATAAAACCGTGTATATGTATAAACGTTGGGCTCAATATGGCTATTTAGATTGTGTGACTTACAGTGATTACTTGAATCTATTGGCTAAAAACGGTGAAATTGACGAAGAGACTAAGGCCGCAGCTGCTGTTTTGGGACGTACTGCCGATAAGGACAGTGCCATTACAAAGGAATATACAGCGAAATTTGCTGAATATTATCAGTCGCAGGGTTATGAACCTGTCAGACTTGATGCTGTTTTGCTGAATAAAAAAGTTGCTCAGGGTGGTCAAGCACAATTGTTCGCATATCGTGACTATCCTGTTTTGACTCGTCTGACTAAATATTTCACGAGTATATTTACAATTGATAATATTCATTCCGTAGAGAACTATAAAGGCGAAAGAGGTCTTGAATTTACTTTGTATGATCCGGTATATGGCGGCGAGAAATTTTCTCCGGCAATTATCGGCTCAGGAACCAATCACCGTTATTTATTCTATGTTGATTCCACATTTCCATATGTCCACCAAAATTTCTTAACTGTATCATTAGGCACATCTTATACAGTCAATAAGGGTGTTGATGTTTTTGATACAATGAACAAGTCACAAGGTTCGTATAAACAGATGTTGATTACTTATCCGTCAGGATTAACCGAAATGTCGGCTGATGACTTGCACAGTGCTACTTATGTAGAAAATTCTTTGGAAACATCGGCTGTTTATGCGACAAGATTTGTTGATGATTATACTAATGTTAAAACT
Organism: Erysipelotrichia bacterium; assembly: GCA_030525245.1. Lineage (GTDB taxonomy): Bacteria > Bacillota_I > Bacilli_A > Erysipelotrichales > Erysipelotrichaceae > UBA1783. The sequence goes on along the minus strand of JAUNFB010000006.1, from coordinate 22,226 downwards.
TACAAAAACAATATGTCCAAAGTCGGATATTCATTTGTTATAGGAATAATTGCGACTATTATTGCTTATTTATTGGGCATTCCTTTAGGAATTGTTATGGCAAAAAATAAGGACAAATTGGTAGATAAGTTAGGAACAATTTATATTGTCTTTATTATTGCGGTTCCTTCGTTGGCTTACATTTTCTTGTTTAAAGCGATAGGCGGAGTAATCGGCTTACCTACAACATTTGTTATGGATACTGCCAGCAAGGCAATGTTCATATTGCCGATAGTCTCATTGGCTTTGCCTTCGGTAGCCAGCTTAATGAAATGGATGAGACGGTATATGATCGACCAAATGAATTCGGATTATGTTAAATTTGCCCGCAGCGGCGGTTTGACCGAAAGTGAGATCTTTAGCAAGCATATTTCTAAGAATGCCTTGATTCCGATCGTTCACGGTATACCGGGCAGTATCTTAGGAGCTATTACCGGAGCAATTATTACCGAAAGAGTTTATGTTGTCCCTGGTGCCGGAAACTTGTTGACTCAAGCTATTAACAGTTATGATAACGGTGTTATTATCGGATTGACGATGTTCTATGCTATTTTATCGGTATTATCAATTATTTTGGGTGATATATTGATGGCCCTGATTGATCCGAGAATATCATTTGAAAGTAAGGATAGGTGATCGATATGAGTGATTTGGAAAAGAAATATAATTTATCGGAAAAAGAATTGTTTTCGCGTATTGACCATGACAGTTTGGAGACAGAAGTAATTACTGCTCCGCGCTATTCTTATTGGCAATCGGTATTTAAAGTATTTTTCCGTAAAAAAATAAATATCGTTATTTTGTCTTTATTTGTTTTCATTATCGGCTTTGCTTATATTTATCCGTCAATTGTGCCGTATAACAGTGATGCTAATTTGCTTAACGGTGCATTGAAACATTTAAGTCCATCGCAGGCTATTGCCGCACACGGTTTTTCAATTCATTGGATTTTAGGAAGCGGAGCAGCCGGACAGTCTACATTTGACCAGATGTGGAATGGTGCTCGGATCTCTATTTCCTTAGCGTTTATTTGTGCATTGATTAATATGGTTGTCGGAACGATAATCGGTGCTGTTTGGGGTTTCTCTAAGCGTGTTGATATGGTTATGACAGAAGTTTATAATATTATCGGTAATATTCCGTATGTATTATTAATTTCCGTTCTGGTTATGTTATTTACTGCCAGTTTCTGGACGATGGTCTTTGCTTTGACGGTAACCGGCTGGTTGTCAATCGCTTATTTTATCCGTACGCAAGTAATTATTATTCGTGATCGCGAGTATAATTTGGCAAGCAGATGTTTGGGTACATCAATTATAACTATTGCCTTGAAAAATATTTTGCCGTTTATGACTTCGGTAATTGTTACATTAGCAGCTACGGAAATTCCGTCATATATTTCTTATGAAGTATTCTTGGCTTACATCGGCATGGGTATGAAAGATATGTCTTTGGGTAGAATTATTTATGCTGCCGAAGCATCGATGCTTACTCCGGGTTGGCAGACAGAATTTTGGGCACCTGTCATTTTAACTTCGATTATTACCGTTGTATTGTATGTGGTTGGACAAAACTTGGGTGATGCTTCCGATCCGCGTACTCATATGTAGGAGATGAAAATATGGCAGAAAAGAAAGTATTATTGTCTGTAAAAGATCTTGATGTTAAATTCCACGTAAGAGGCAGAGTATTGAGTGCTATTCGCGGAATATCTTTAGATATATATGAAAATGAATCGATTGCGATTGTCGGTGAATCAGGTTCGGGTAAATCGGTATTTACTAAAACTTTTGCCGGCATGCTTGACAGCAATGGTTTTATAACTAACGGTAAGATAATGTATAATGATGAATCTTTGTCTTATACAGAGACTGCAAAAAACGACAAGTCGGCAAAATTTATTGCTGCTGTGCAGATAAAATTGAATGAATTTTGTAAATATACCAAGGGTGCGGAAATTTACAAGCAGATTGAAGAGTTGAAACAAGAAAAAGAACAAAGAAAATATCTTACATCTGAGGAAGAGGCAGAAAACGAAAAACAGATGAAGAATTTGAATCATCAGCTTGTTGAAGCTCAAAATAAAAAAATCACCTTAAATAAAAAAGAAGATAAAGAAGAGATCACAAATTTAAATAAAGAAATTAAACAATTTGAAATTGCGATTAAAAAGTTGGAAAAAGATATAACTCTACAAAAGAAAAAAAGAAAAAAAGAGGCTATCGGTGACCAACAGTATAACGAACAATTCAACAAAAGATTGGCTGAATTGAATGCGCAATATGAACAAGCTATTTCACAAGAAGTTGATGAAAAAGAAATGATTAAAAATGAACTGATTGCGAAAGATATTTATCTTTCTACCGCTCGTTTTAATCCTTATAAACGTTCAAAATCAGTACAAAAGTTGTTGTCATATTTTAAAAAAGCTTATCAATTAGCTGAGGATTTAACCGATGAAGATGTCCTAAATGATATATTTCAAAAGGTTTCGATCAGAGTAAAATATCGCAGCGAAGATGAAAATAAATACATCGGAGACGCTATTTTGGATTTGGCACATATGGAGCATGAAAATGACTGGTGTCAAATCAGAGGAAGTAAGATTGCTACCGTATTCCAAGACCCTATGACTTCTCTTAACCCGGTATTAACTATCGGTCAGCAGATAAGTTCGGTAATTATTAAACACCAAAAAGTCAGTGAATCCGAAGCAAGAATCAGAGCCTTACAATTAATGGCTAAAGTAGGAATTCCTAATCCGGAAAATCGTTACGATGATTATCCGTTTCAATATTCCGGTGGTATGCGTCAGAGAATTGTCATTGCGATCGCTTTGAGTTGTCAACCGAAGATTTTGATTTGTGATGAGCCGACAACGGCATTGGATGTAACCATTCAAGCGCAAATTTTAAAATTGATCAAAGATTTGCAGCAAGAATTCGGTTACACAATTGTTTTTATCACTCACGATTTGGGAGTAGTAGCTAATATAGCCGATAGGGTTGCGGTACTATATGCCGGACAAATTGTGGAAATCGGAACTTGTGAAGAAATATTCTACGATCCTAAACATCCTTATACTTGGGCTTTGCTTTCTTCGTTGCCGCAATTGGCAGAAAGAAACAGCCAATTATATTCGATCATGGGAACACCACCGTCACTTTATAATAAAATTGTCGGTGATGCCTTTGCTCCGAGAAATCCATATTGTTTGAAAATTGATACATTGGAAGAACCTCCTATGTATAAAGTCAGTGATACGCATTATGCCAAGACTTGGTTGTTGGATGAACGCAGCGAAAAGGTAGAAAAGCCGGAGCTTATTGATAATATTCACGAAAAATTAATTAAAGCATTTAATGTCAAGGAGGTAGAGTAAGATGAGTAAAGAAGAAAAAGTTACTGTAAAAAGTCTTCCTGAACACGGACCTCTTGATGAAAATGGCAGAGAAATACTTTTATCGTTAAAAAATGTCGATATTACATTCGGAAAAGGGGAAAATGCGGTCAAAGCCGTCAAAAATGCCTCATTTGATATTTATAAAGGGGAAACTTTTTCTCTTGTCGGTGAGTCAGGTTCCGGGAAAACTACTATCGGTAGAGCGGTAATCAGAGTTAACCCTTTAGCCGGCGGTGAAATTGATTATAAGGGAGTAAAAATATCCGGCAAGATTCCGGTCAGTTTGGACAGGGAAGTAATCCGTAATATTCAGATGATATTCCAGGATCCGGCAGCTTCTTTAAACGAGAGAGCAACAGTTGATTATATTATTTCCGAAGGTTTATATAACTTTAAACTGTTTAAAAACGAGGCTGACCGTGTAGCTAAGGTTGAAGAAATGATTAAAAATGTTGGTTTGCTTCCTGAACATTTGACCCGTTATCCGCATGAATTCTCCGGTGGACAACGTCAGAGAATCGGCGTTGCCAGAGCGATGATTATGGAACCGGAATTGGTAGTTGCCGATGAACCGATAAGTGCATTGGATGTATCTATTCGTGCTCAGATATTAAATTTATTAAATAAATTTAGAAAAGAAAAGGGTACTACTTATTTATTTATTGCCCATGATTTGTCAATCGTTCGATTTATTTCTGATCGTATCGGTGTTATTTATAAGGGTAATATTGTGGAAATTGCTGAAGCGGAGGAATTGTTTGCTTATCCTTTGCATCCGTATACGCGTTCACTTATTTCGGCTATTCCGTTACCGGATCCGCAATTGGAAAAGCATAAGGTATTATTTACCTATGATCCGTCGGTGCATGATTATTCGCAAGAAGAACCTCAATTGGTTGATATCGGACATAACCATCTTGTTTTCGGTAACAGTAAAGAAATTGAGGAGTATAAGAAGATCAGAGATGCTAATGAACCGTTAAAATCAATTACGGTATATAAAGATCCGAGTAAGCATCAGCAAGCTAAAAAGGAAGAAATTATTATTTCCGAGGAAATTAAAAATGCTCCGGTTCATGATACCGGTAATATATGGTTTGTAGTTCTCGGTATCTTTTTACCGATTATTTCTTTGATTATGGCTTTCTTCTATCGCAAAAATAATTACATCAGAAACTTTAAGGTTTGTAAAAAAGGTGCTATCATAGGATTGATAATCAGAGGAGCAATTTTGGCTTTATTTGGTTTGTTAATTATTTTAGCCGTCATTTGATAAGGAGAAATATTTGATTATGCAAAAGAGCAACTCAAAAATAGAGTATACAAGTAAAAATCTTCAGTTGAGAAAGGTTTTATTTATTGTATTTATTTTGGTTGCTCTTTTTTCTTTTGGTATAGCAGCCAAAAATCTTTTTTCTTGGCAACCGGAATACAGAATTGTGGAAAATAATGTTGTAGACGGAAATGAAGTAATATTAAAATATTGTGCCGACAGTAAAGCGGAATATGAAGCAGTGAAAAATATTTACAATGAAAGTTATCAAAAAATATATAACTTATTGGATGAAAGCAGCATTTATGAAGGTACAAACAATATTGCTTATATAAATGCTCATCCTAATCAAAAAATTAAGGTTGATGGGCTTTTATACGAACAGTTAAATCTATTGGCGGAATATGATAATAACAGTATTGCCTTAGCACCGATATATGAATTATATAAAGGAATGTTCAGTTGTGATGCCGATTATCAATTGGTTGATTATGATCCGTTATTAAATGCTGAAATTGCCGAATATGTTCAAAAATTATTGTCCTTTATTAATGATAAAAATCATTTGTCTATCGAATTATTCGAAGACAATTATGTTGAATTACATGTGTCGGATCAATATAGACAGTTTGCTCAGGAAAATGACATTAATTCTTATATCGATTTTTATTGGCTGAAAAACAGTTTTATTATTGATTATATAGCCCAACAATTGCTTGCTTCCGGATATGACCAGGGTGTTTTAAGTTGTTATAACGGTTATTTTCGTTTTCTAAGCAATGATGCGTTAACTTACCATTATTACGATTTGGTTTCAGATGACAGCATTGAATTGATTGCGGATCTTAATTATGCTCAACCGGTTGCCGGAGTGCAGTACCGCAGTTATCGTTTGCTTGACTTTGATTTTTTGATTAATTATACATTGGAAAACGGAGAAAAACGAACTTGTTATATCGACAATAAAGATGGACTGTCTAAAGCACCGCTTAGCAGTTTGAATATATATTCATATCAGGACAATTGTACAAATCTATTGTTGAAGAGTATGAAATATTATATTACCGATAATTTTAAGTGGGAAGAATTGGACAAGCAGGATTTTTATTATTACTATTTAGAGGGTTTACAACTGAATTATAATGATAAAAACTTGGATATTGAAGTAGTTTATCCTCAGTGCAGTTTAAATTTGCGTTAAGCTAAAAAAATATTGATTATTTATTTAAGCGGTGCTATTATATAGCCAAGTAGGAATAGTCACTCTCAATGAGGCATAACCGAGATGTTTTTGCTTTGTTGAGATTTTTATTTGGAGGGACAGCACAATGCCATTGTTTGCGAAAAAAATTAATATTTATGCTCCGGCTAACGGTAAATTGATAGAATTGGAGTATGTACCGGATGAAATGTTTGCGAAAAAAATGTTGGGAGATGGATTTGCGGTTGAACCGAAAGACGGATTTATTCATTGCCCGATAAGCGGTAAGGTAGTTATGGTTTCGGAAAACGGTTATGCGTTTGGAATCAGAAGTAAAAGCGGTGTTGAGTTATTGGTTCATATTGGTATCGACACGGTTAATTTACAGGGTAAAGGTTTTAAATGTCTGTTAAAAGAAGGACAAAATGTTCAAGCCACAGATATAGCGGTTGAATTAGATATGGATTATTTGAAGCAGCAACCTTATCCGGTTACAACGATGGTTGTTATCACTTCCGGAGAACAAGTCGAACATTTGAAAAGAGAAGCTGATAATATCACATTTGATGAAATAATTGCTACGGCGTGATTTAAATATATATGAAAGTAATCAAAAAGATTAACAACAATTATGCTTTGGCAATTGATAACAGCGGAGATAAAGTGATTATATATGGTAAGGGAGTCGGATTTAAGGAAACCCCTTATAACTTGACGGATGAAAGATTAGTTCAGGAGAAATATCAACTGATTGATAAAAAGTATATTTCATTGTTTGATTCACTGGACAAATATATCATTGATATTGCCACGAAAGTAGTTGAATTAGGGAAGAAATATTTAAATGTAGAACTCAATCCGAATATTATCTTCACTCTTGCCGATCATATCAACTTTGCGATGTATCGTTATGATAATGAAATAGATATGCATAATCCGATGAATTCGGTAATCAATGTGATTTATCCGACAGAAACAAAAATCGGAATGAAAGCATTAGAAATTATCAAGAATGATACCGGTATTGAATTTCCGACAGATGAAGCTTGTGCAATAGCCTTACACTTTGTGAATGCCGAAAACGGCATCAATGACATGTATGAAACAACCAGAATGACCGAGATAATCGAGAAGATTCTGGAAATCATTTCAACCTATTTTCATGTCATCTTAAACAGTGATAGTTTGGAATATTCTCGTTTTATCTTGCATATGCGTTATTTGATGGTTAGGAGAATAAAAGGAATCGAGTTGAATCAAATGTATTCAAACTTGTATGATACAGCTAAAAAAGATTATCCGCAGGCATACGATTGTGCATTGCTGATTTCTGAGTACTTGCGAAAGGAGCACGATTGGAATTTAAGCAAAGAAGAGATATTTTATATATTGTTGCACATTAACAGATTGATTAAATTATAACTTTAAATAAGTAGGATTGTTATCGTTACAATACGAGCATAACCCAAAGTTAAAGATAAGATATTATTTTTACTTTGGGTTTTTATTTTCAATAATGACAGTATTAGTCGCGAATGATACTGTTGATTATAAAAAATTATAGGAGGAAAATATGGAAGATTACAGAAAGATAGCCCAAGAATGCGTTGAAGCGGTTGGGGGAGTAAAAAATATTAAGACGGTCAGCATGTGTACAACCAGATTAAGAATTGAAGTATATGACAGTTCGACAGTTGATAAAGAAAGAGTTAAATCAATTGATAAAGTAAAAGGATTGGCAGTTGTGGGAAATCAATTCCAAATTATCTTAGGCAACGGCACAATCAGAGCGGTTTATAAAGAGACAGCAGATATTGTTAATGCTTCTGACAATAAGAATGTGGTTGTTGAAGAAAAAGAGACCTTTGTTCAGAAGGTTGTCGGAATATTCAGTACAGTATTTCCGGCAGTTTTACCGGCAATTATTTGCTCGGGTATGTTAAGCGGTATTAGATCGATATTGGAATATTCCGGTTTGATCAGTGTAGATTCTAATTGGTATACTTTATTATCAATTTTATGTTCAACAGCATTGGATATGTTGCCGGTATTGGTTACCTGGTCTACTTGCAAGCGTTTTGGTGGGACAGAAGTATTAGGTATTATTTTAGGACTGATGTTAGTCAGCGGCAGTCTGCCGTCAGCATTTGATGTATCTACCGGTGGTGAACCGATGATCATAAGTCTTTTCGGTATTAATTTCAAAATCGCAGCCTTCCAATGCTCGGTTTTAGTTGCGATATTTGCCGGTTGGATGTTGGCTTCTATGGAAAAACTGTGTCGAGAAAAAATTGTTCCGGGTATTGTGGACAGCATTTTTACTCCACTCATTTCTGTCGGAACAACTTTCTTCGTAACAATGTTCTTTTGCGGACCGGTTATCAGAGTAGTTGAACAATTTTTGATTTCTGCCGCATCATGGTTAATAACTTTACCGTTAGGTATCGGTGCTTTTATTTTCACTTTCGTTTATCAATTTATCGTTATTACCGGATGTCATTTAGCATTTGACTTCTTAGATATGCAATTTTTAGCTAATTTCGGTTTGGATCCGATTATTCCGTTGGTTAACTGCTCAATATTCGGACAATGCGGTGCTTGTGCTGCCTTTATCATTTTCTCGAAAAACAAGAAAGACAGAGCAAGTGCTGTTGCGAATACATTTTCTGCCGCAATGGGTGTAACCGAACCGGCCATCTTCAATCAGACCTTGCCTAGCAAGGGAATGTGCGGAATGATTTGCGGTTCTGTCGGTGCCGCTATCGGCGGAATGATTTGTTCTATTTTAGGTGTAAAAGGAACGGGATTTGCTTTGGGTATTTGGTCAATTGCCATTCACATGGAAACCGGATTATGGGCTTTTATAATCGGTATACTTGTTTCAACAGTAATCGGCTTTGTATTGACTTATATTGTATTGTTAAGACAGAATAAGAAAAGTGTGGCATAAAATATGATTACAACATTAGTACAAAAGGTAAATGTAATATCATCAAATGGTTCCGCTCAAAATATAGGTAAATTATTAATAAAATGTGGGTATAAAAAACCGCTGGTAGTTTGCGATAACGGATTAGCAAATCTTGATTTTGTGCGTAATATACTTGACCAAATAAAAAAGGATGGATTGGATTACTGTTTGTATAGTGATGTTTACCCTAATCCGGAAGATGATTTGGTTGAAAATGGTCTGAAAAAGTGTCTGGAAAACATGTGCGACAGTGTTTTGGCAATCGGTGGAGGAAGTTCCATCGATACTGCCAAATGCATCAACTTAATGAGGTTCAATGATGGTTCGATTTTGGACTATGAAGGCAAGCAACCTAAGGATTGTTACGGTTTTTTCAGTATACCGACAACAGCCGGAACCGGTTCGGAATTGTCTCAAGGAGCAATCATAAGCGATCGTCAAACTCATCGTAAGAAATTAATTCCTACGGATTGCTTTAAAGAAGAGTACACGATTTTAGATGCCTTGTTAACTTGCGGATTATCTAAAAAGCAGACGGCATATACCGGATTGGATGTTTTCTCTCACGCTGCCGAAGCCTATACAGCAACAAAAGCAACACCGATAGTGGATTTAATATGTGAAAAAATAATGGAAACGGTAGTGGAATATTTACCTTTGGCGGTAGAAAACGGGCAAAATATAAAGGCAAGAGAAAGAATGTTGAATGCTGCATCATTAGGCGGTTGGGTTCTGATGTGTTCATCCGATCATTTAGGACATGCGGTTGCTCATATTATCGGAGCCGAATTTAATATGATTCACGGTCAGGCTTGTATGTATGGCTTTCCTGCTATGATCAACTTTATCTTTGACAAATTACCGGGAAAAATTGCCCAAATAGGTCGAATATTAAAAGCTGATATTAAAGAGGATGATAACGCAGAGACAATTAAAAATAAAACTATTGAGGCATATGAAGCATTTTGTAACTCATTAACGGTTGTTGACAACGATCATTTGAATTGTGAAGATAGCAGAGTAAAAGAAATGAGTACAGAATTGGTAAGCAATCCATTTTTGGAAATGTGTCCTAAAAAAGTTGATTTTGTTGCTGCCGAAAAAATAATCAGAGAATCATTGAGGTAAAATTATGTTAATTACAATGGAAAAGATGTTAAAAATAGCTAGGAATAATAATTTTGCGGTCGGAGCATTTAATATTTGCGATTCATTATTGTTCAAAGCAGTTATGACAGCGGCGGAAAAAGCCGATTCGCCGGTAATCGTCCAACTGATACCGGATGAATTAAGATTTGTATCGGATGAATTTATTTATTATGTTAAGGAATATATTCACCACAGCAAATTGCCGGTAGTTTTGCATCTTGATCACGGTGAAAGTTTTGCTGATTGCGTGCATGCTATTGATTGTGGATTCACTTCTGTGATGATTGATGCGTCACGAAAAAGTTATGAAGATAATATTGCTTTAACCGAAAAAACAGTTGTTTATGCCCACCGGAGAAATGTTTCCGTTGAAGCCGAATTAGGTACGATCGGAGTTTTGGATTCTTCTTTCGAAAAGGGTACGGAAAACATTATTTATACTCGTCCGGAAGATGTAACTGACTTTATTGAAAAAACGGATTGCGACAGTTTAGCTATTGCGATCGGAACATCTCACGGTATTTATCCTAAAGACTGTGTACCTAAGTTAAGAATTGACTTGCTTAAAGAAATAAATAAGGTGGCTGTTAAACCGTTAGTTCTCCACGGCGGATCAGCGAATAAGGATGAGGAAATCGCGGAAGCCTGTAAAAACGGTATAAACAAAGTTAATATTGCCAGTGATTATCAAAAAGCCTTTTTTGACAAGTTGACAGACACATTAAACGAGTTTCATCCGTATTGGACACCGGAAGTATATTCTGAGGCTATTAAATCTGCCAAAGAGACCGTGTTGCATAAAATGAAATTGTTTGATTCAATAGGAAAAGCCAGTTTATATCGGATTTAAAACAGCTGATGAGGGTGATTATGCTTAGTTTATCATCCTCATTTTGTTGTTAGTGGCAAAGCTATCATACATTAAACATATTGTCAAAAGGTTAAAAATCTTTTATACTTAAATAAAGGTTGGGAAGAGAAGAGTAGTTGCGAGTTGTTCTGTCAGAGAGGTGCGGCAGGTGAAAGGCACCGGATAAACAGCAATGAAGATGGTCTCGGAACTGCTTTATCGATAGGTAGGTAAAGACGTCTTAACGCGTTAAGTTATTGAGAAGCAAGTAAGGTGGTACCACGTTTTAAACGTCCTTAAAGGTACCTTTTATTTTAGGAGGAAGAGTATGGAAAATAAAGGGAAATATTATATTACGACGGCTATTGCCTATGCTAGCGGAAAGCCGCATATTGGTAATACCTATGAGATTATTATGGCCGATGCTATTGCCCGTTATAAAAGATTAACAGGATACGATGTATTTTTTCAAACAGGTACAGATGAACACGGTCAAAAAATAGAAGCTAAAGCTAATCAAGCCGGAGTGACACCAAAAGAATATGTGGACAAAACTGCAGCTGTAGTCAAAGAAATTTGGGATTTGATGAATACATCTTATGATAAGTTTATTCGTACTACCGATGATTATCATGAAAAACAGGTTCAAAAGATCTTTGAAAGACTTTATAAACAAGGCGATATTTATAAATCGGAGTATGAAGGCTTGTATTGTACGGAGTGTGAAGCATTTTGGACCGAAAGTCAATTGGTTGACGGTAAATGTCCGGATTGCGGTCGAGAAGTTCACAAAGAAAAAGAGGAATCTTATTTTTTCAGAATGAGTAAATACGCCGATCGATTAATTAAATATATTGAAGATCATCCTGAATTTATTCAACCGGAAAGCCGAAAAAATGAAATGTTAAATAACTTTTTAAAACCCGGTTTACAGGATTTGTGTGTATCCAGAACCAGTTTTAAATGGGGAATCCCGGTAACCTTTGACCCTAAACATGTAATTTATGTTTGGATTGATGCTCTGAGCAATTATATTACCGGTATCGGTTATGATTGCGACGGTAACAGCAGTGAACAATTCAAGAAGTATTGGCCGGCTGATTTACATTTGATCGGTAAAGATATCATTCGTTTTCATACGATTTATTGGCCGATTATGCTTTTAGCTTTAGATTTGCCTTTGCCTAAACAAGTGTTCGGACATCCTTGGATGTTGGTAGGAGAAGACAAAATTTCCAAATCCAGAGGGAATGCTATTTATGCCGATGATTTGGCTCACTTCTTCGGCGTAGATGCTGTCAGATATTTCGCTTTGAGTGAAATGCCTTTTGCTCAAGACGGATCAATCACTTGGCAGTTGGTAATTGAAAGAATCAATTCCGATTTAGCCAACATTTACGGAAACTTAGTCAACAGGACTATCGCGATGACTAACAAATATTTCGGAGGCACTTTAAGTGAACCGAATTGTTATGAGCCGTTAGATGATGAATTAAAGAATGTTGCGATGCAGGCAGTTAAAAAAGTTGATGAAAAGATGGACCAATTGCGTATTGCCGATGCCATCGACGCTGCTTTTGACTTATTGAGAAGATGTAACAAATACATTGATGAAACAAGTCCGTGGTTATTGGCTAAAGATGAAGCGAATAAATCTCGTCTGAATACCGTATTGTACAATCTGTTAGAAGGAATAAGAATTGCTACAGTTTTATTGTCTTCATTTATTCCGCAAACAGCACAAGAAGTATTTAAACAAATTAATACGGTTCAAACCGATTATGACAGTATTCTTACTTGGGGCAATTATGAAAAGAATAATACTGTTACTGCTCAACCGAAAATGTTGTTTGCTCGTTTGGACAGCGTAAAGACAATGGAAGAAGTCAATAAGTATTTGGAGGCTAAACAACCGGAAAAAATGACTTTTAAGGAAGAAGTCAATATCGATGATTTTGATAAATTAGATATTCGTATCGGTACGGTTTTACAGTGCAATAAGCATCCGAAAGCCGATAAACTGTTGGTATTTAAGATAAAATGCGGCAGTGAAGTTCGTCAAATCGTCAGCGGTATTGCTCAGTACTATAAGCCGGAACAGCTTGTGGGTAAGAAGGTAGCATTCATTGCTAATTTGGCTCCGAGAACATTGAGAGGCGAACAGTCTAAGGGTATGATCTTATCAGCGGAAGATGAGAACGGTAAATTGGAAGTTGTCACGGTTAATGATGTTGATGATGGAGCATCTATTCGATGATCAGCATCGTTGCGGTAGGGAAAATTAAAGAAAAATCCTTAGCAACTTTAATAGCCGAATATGTTAAAAGGATATCTGCTTACAGTAAAATTGAAATTATAGAGGTAAATGATGAGCCTAATGATAAGCTGGAGGAGGAAAAAGTATTATCTTTAGAGGGTGAGAGGATTTTAAGACAAATAAAAAAGGACAGTTATGTTATCCTGCTTTCTCTGCAAGGAAAACAATCGGACAGCGTGGAATTTGCTCAACAATTGTCCAAAATAAATACATACCACAGTTCACATATTACTTTTGTTATCGGTGGATCTTTGGGGGTAAGTAAGCAGGTGGAACAGAGAGCGGATTATATGTTGAACCTTTCCAAAATGACTTTTCCTCACAATATAGCTCGTTTAATTATTTTAGAGCAGATCTATCGGGCTTATAAGATTCTTAATAATGAAACATATCACAAATAAAACTATCGATTAGGATAGTTTTATTTTTGTGGAGGATTGTTATAATTCCAAAAAAGAAGGGAATAGTTTTATTGTGAAAAAAATATTAATTGTTTTATTAAGTTTTATGATGTTGACCTTGGCTTTCGGTTGTAAAAAAGAAGAGGAAAAATTAATTGCTTACAGTAAAGGCGGTATAACTGTTCAATTGCCGGAGGGATTAACTGAAGATGATTATGCCGGCTATGCTGCTGCTTACAGTAATGATGATTTTGCGATTGAAGCGTATGTTGAACCTTTCAGTGTCTTACGAGCATTTGATTATGATTTAGATACTTTTACTCTTGAAGAATATGGTAAAGAATGGCTCAAGATCAATGATATGAACACTCAATTTGTTAAAGACAGTAATAATAATCTTTATGTGACTTATACAGAAGATATTGACGGTGTTTCCAATTTCTTCTATGTGACTATTCGAGAGGGAAGTGAAGGATATTGGAATATTTCTTTCTCGACTTTGGCAGAGAATGCAGAAACTTATACAAAATTATTTGAAAAATATTCCGATACAATAGTTGTCGAATAATTTAAAATAGAGAAAATGATGCTTTAATGAATTTTTGGATAATATTTTATGTTATAATGTAGGCAGAAAGGGTATTTATAAATGAAAAAAATATTGATTATTTTATTAAGCGTAATGTTGCTTTTGTTGACTTTCGGCTGTCAAAAAGAGGATGATGTTCTAAAATACACTCAAAGCGGTTTAACCGTAGAATTGCCGGAGGGAATGATTTCCGGTGATGAAAACGGATTTGATATATTTCTATATAATAACGATTTTATGTTTTCGGCTTTAAAGGAAAATTATGACATTTTTAATCGCATCGGTTATGATCCTGAGAAATTGACAGTTGAGGAATACGGGAAATTGATTATGGAAATAAATAATGATGATGATCAATTTGAAGAAGATGCCTTTAACAATCTATATATCAGTTATACAAATACGGTTGACGGACAACAATATTATTACTATACAACTATTCGTAAAGGAACCGATGCATTTTGGTTGATCACTTTCAGTTCATTTGCTTCTGAAAAAGACACATATTCCAAATTGTTTGCTAAGTGGGCCAATACAATAGTTGTGGAATAAAGAAAAAGGAGAAAAGAATGAAAAAAATATTGACGATTTTATTGAGTTTGACAATGATTCTTTCATTGACTGCTTGTGCACAAAAGCCGGAAACAGCAGTTAAAGAATTTTTGGACAAATGTAAAAGCGGTAATTTGGAGGAAATTGCCGATTATAACGATGAGGTGCTGGACGAGGAATATGCCGAAATTTTTAAGTCGATAATATCTAATGTTACTTATAAAATCAGCGGTGCAGAACAGACAGCGGATGATGAAGCGATCGTAAAAACTCAGATTACGACTGTTGATATGAGTGAAACATTTCAAAATATTATCAGTGAAACTTTGACTTGGGCATTCGGTCAGGCTTTATCCGGTAAAGAACCGACAGAAGAAGAAACTTATGACAAAATGATGGAATTGTTTAACAGTTCGGTTGAAAAAAACAAAGATAAGACAAAAACATTTGACTTGGATATTCAAGTGATTAAAGACAGCGACGGTAAATGGCAAGTGGATATCGATGATGACTTGATAGATGCATTATCCGGTGGATTATACAGTTCTGTGGAAGAAATGTTGTTGGAATATGCTTCCGGCGATTTTGCAGGTGGCGGAGATATGCAATTATACAGTAAAAGCGGTTTGTCGATAGAACTTCCTGCCGGATTGGAAGATGATTCTGATGAGTATTACGATTTATTCTTATATAATGATGATTATGCTTTTATGGCGATAAAGGAAAGTTTTGATTTGTTTACAGAAAATGAATATGATCCGAATACGATGAGTATTGATGATTATTGTAAAATGATTGTGGATATCAATGAGTTAAACGACCAATTCGAAAAAGATTCCTATAACAATCCGTATATGGCTTATATAAATGAGGTTGAAGGGGAAAATTATTATTACTATACAACTGTCAGAAAAGGCAGCGATGCATTTTGGATTGTTACCTTTTATACATTTGCCGCTCAAAAAGACAACTATGCAAGTCAGTTTGAACAGTGGGCAAATACAATTGTTGTAAATTAAATCGGAATAAATAAGACGGCAGAAGATACATAGGTAAAACTATTGTATCTTTTGTTAATGGCGTATTTTATAATGGATTATCTGAGTCGATTAGACAGTTAAATGATAAACGGATTATCACGGAACAGGAATTTGAGAACATATGAGTCTCAAATCGTAAACTTGCTGATTCAAACATATTATTTTGTGTTAAAATATTTGCAGTTTGAAAAGAGGAATGTGTATGACGGAAGTTGTTAAGAGCACTCAATTGAGAGAAATTGTCGCCGCATTAAAATCCGGGAAGATAGTTGCTTTTGCTACTGATACAGTGTTTGGTATCGGTGTTATATACAGTGATTATTCAGCAGTAAAAAAGATGAAAGCCGCTAAGGGCAGAGATGAAAAGAAACCATTTCCTTTAATGGTTGCCGATGCTTCTCAAATGCACGAAGTGGCTTTTTTAACACCGAGAGAAGAAAAAATTATTAAGGCCTTTACTCCCGGACCGTTAACATTGGTATTAAGAAAAAAGGATGTCATCTCCGACGAATTTACAAACGGCTTTGCGACCATAGCGATAAGGATACCTGATGATGAATTTGTTTTAACCCTGTTGAGGGAAGTCGGGCCGATGTATGTCACCAGTGCCAACATTAGCGGTGAAGAGAGTGCCAATACAACTGAGGAAGTCTTACAGCAATTAAACGGCAGAATAGATATGGTTGTTGAGGGTCAGGCAAAATCGCATAAAGCCAGTACGATTATTGATTGCACCGGTCAACAAATAAAATTACTTCGTCAGGGAGAAATAGCTATCGAAAATATCAACAGTGTTATAAACTGTTAAGATATATTACATTAAGGAGGACATAGTAATGTTACATGTAATTGATCATCCTGTAATTAAGCATAAGTTAACAATTATGCGTAAGGTTAGTACGGGAACAAAAGATTTCAGACAAAATTTAGATGAAATAGGTAGTTTAATGACTTATGAAATCACAAAGGATTTTCCAACCAGAGATGTGGAAATCACTACACCGATGGGAAAAACGATTGGTAAAGAATTGGATAAAGAAATTGTATTGGTTCCGATTTTACGTGCCGGTTTGGGTATGGTCAGCGGTATTCAACAATTAATACCGACAGCAAAAGTCGGACATATCGGTTTGTATCGTGATGAAGATACATTGGTTCCGCATTTCTATTATGCTAAATTTCCTACAGATATCGCCGAATCTACGGTGTTGGTTGTAGATCCGATGTTGGCAACCGGCGGAAGTGCTACCGCTGCTATCGATTATGTTAAGAAAACAGGAGCAAAAGATATTAAACTTGTATGTCTTGTTGGTGTACAGGAAGGTATCGATGCGGTTGAAAAAGCTCATCCGGATGTAGATATTTATTTAGCTGCCAAAGATGAATATTTAAATGATAACGGCTATATCGTTCCGGGTTTAGGTGATGCCGGTGACCGAATTTTCGGTACAAAATAAATTTTCAAGAATGAAAAAGCAATCGAATTGATGATTGCTTTTTTGGTGAAAACCAACGAATTAGAGAAAATTAACACTTGTGATGTTCTCAATTATTCTGCAGGTGAGATATACTTTTTTTAAGATCTGCATCATTATAAATGTTTTAATTTGTTTGCTTACTACGAATAAAAATAATTTATTATGCTGTATGGAAAAAAACAATAAATTAAAATGTATGACTCAAGAAAGTAATGTATAATACTATAAAAAGAGGAGATAGTCATATGCTTGAAGGTAGGAAGTTTGATTTATGCAGATATTACAGTGACAATATCAGTGTTTTTGTTGATGGAACTAAAAAGAATGGTGATCTGTATTTAATACTGCAAATTGTTGATACGATTAATAAAGACAGCAAGTATCAAACTTTTATTTTTCCTAAAGATACATTTAAAAATATCTGTCAAGGGCATAAAATTTCTTGGTTTATTCAAAAATATTATGGATTAACCGGAATAACGGCATTGATTAACTATTGTAAAGACAATAATCTTTCGTACAAGATTGTTAAAGAAAAATTATTATGAACATCTGTATGCGTTTTCTCTTTTGTTTTGTTATAATAGAAGAAGAAAAGCCGGTGACATAAATGAAAAAAGAACATTTCCTATATGAGGAAATAAAGCAAAATATCATAGATAATATTAAGAAAGGTATTTACCCGATCGGTAAAAAATTACCTGCCGAAGAGGAATTGATTGAAAAATTCTCAGCCAGTCATATGACAGTCAACAAAGCTTTGGTTTCTTTAGCTGATTCCGGATATATTAAGAGAATAAAGAAAAAAGGAAGTTATGTTTTGTGCAAAGATGTCGAGAGAAATATGAATGAAATGATGTCTTTTACCGAACAGTATAAAAGGGGCGGCGTACATATTTCCAGTATTCTGTTAGATTATCGACTCATTAAAGTGCGGGATTGTTTGGACGAGTATTTAACGGATTTGTTTGATGTTAAGGAAAGCGATAATATACATTATTTTTCTCGAATTAGGTTGATTGATGATAAACCTATTCAAGTACAAAAGGATTTGGTTTCTGCCAAGATAGTGCCATATATTGATACAAGATATTTGACTCAATCATTCTATGCTTATTTGAAGAATAAATTACATATTATTCCGACCAGCGGAGACAGTACTTTACAGGTGGTGAATCCGACAGAAGATGTCTGCAGGCATCTGCATATAGAAAAGGATAAACCGGTCATTAAATTGAATCATATTACTAAGATAAGCAGTGGTGAGGTGTTGGAATTTAATACTACTTATACATTGATTGAAAATTTTAAGATGCATGTTAGCACAAAACTTTGATTGATAACCAAAAATTAATATTCAAAAAAAAAAAAAAAATAACAAAATATTTGAATTTATGAAAATATATGTTAAGATAGTATTATCTAAGCAGAGTGCAGTGCTTAAATGAAAAGAAAGGAGAAAATAATGAAAAAGGTTATTTGGGTCTTATTACCGGTATTATTGTTGGCTAATCTATTCTTTACTTCTGTAAGAGCAGAAGAAACTGTAACTGTTTATGTCAATGCTGCCGGTAATGATACTAACGATGGACTTACCGAGGAGAATGCCTTGTTAACTTTGGCAAAGGCTGCTGAATTGGTTAACGCTGATGTTGATGGCAAGAATTTTATTATATATGTTACATCAGATTTAACAATGCAGGAAAGTGCCAGATTTTACAATCACAATGTCACAATTGTCGGTAAAGGAGAAAAAGTTCCGGTTGTAACCAGAGGAGACGATTTCAAATTGCTTTCCGATACAGCAAGAAGTTGGTATAATCCGGCAATGTTGGAAATTCAGACAAGTGCTTCCGAAGCAAATTTGACCTTAAAAAATATTGTGTTTGATGATAATTTCAAGCACGGAGGTTCGATTTTTGCTCAGGCTGTAAGCGGTGAAGAAAAAGAAGATAATACAGTATTTGTTCAAGATGCGATAGTTGCTTCTAATGCGACAAAGAGTTGTACAATTACTTTGGATGAAGGAACTGTTTTGCGTAATTTTGGCGGTATGTCAGCTGTCAGAGTTACCAATTCTGCTGAAGTTGTGATGAAAAAGGGCAGTGTCATTGAAGACAGTGTTGAATATGTTCGTAAAAAGAGCGGAACCAATAACAAAAATGAAGTCGGTGCAGCCGGAGCAGTTTGGTTGCAGGGCGGTAAATTTGTTATGGAAGAAGGAGCCGAAATAAGAAATATTAATGGCAGAGCAATTTATGCGGACGGTGGACGTGTTGAATTGGCAGGTACAATTTCTGATATTACTTCTAACAAATCTAACATGTGGTTTGGTGATGCCGGTATCGTATTGCATTTGCGTAATAGCGCTACTGCTTTGTTGAAATCAACAAGCGTTATGGATAATAATGCGACCGATACGGTTAAAGTTTCAAGTGTTGTAGCGGTAAACGGTGATTGTGAATTGGTTGCCGATTACGGTGCAGTAATCAGAAATTACAATATGACGGCTATTGCTGTTTCCGGTGCGGCAACAGTGAATTTTGATGGTGAAATTACTAACATTACCAATGGCGGTAATGCGATGAACATTCAAAGAGATGGATTCAATATCACTTTAGGTAAAAATTCTAATATTCACCATAATGTCAGCTGGTACGGAACATTATATATTCAAGGTAACGGTACAGTTAACTTGTACGGTAAAATCAATGATAACTTCGGTACAGACAGAGCCGGAGGTATTGCCATGGCGCACAATTTGAATGCTTCTCATGTTAACATGTATGACGGAGCTGAAATTTGTCGTAACTATTCACCGCAAACTGGCGGCGGCTTAATGGTATCTAAGGGTACATTCCATATGTACGGCGGTACTATTGCGGATAATGTAGCTAAAGATGTCGGCGGCGGTATTTATGTTCGTAACGGTGGAATGGTTATTATAGATGGCGGAACAATCGAAAATAACATTTCTAAGAATGCCGGCGGCGGCATTATGTTTGAAGCAGCACCTTGGGGAAACCCGGCTGTTCAACCGTATGTAGAAATCAACGATGGTAAAATTATAAATAACTATATGTTTGCTGATGTTCAGGATAAGACAGCAGATAAAGTATATGAATATTCTGTAGATAAAACTGATGCAAAGACCAATGATGTTTCGATTTCACAAAAGGGTAGCTTCGCTTATACCGAACGTTGTGTACGTATTAATAACAGCGATGTTCTAAGCAATAAGGATGTATATTTTGTTGTTGATAATAAGACAGTTACGGCAGTTAACAGCAGTGAGTCATCGATTTGGTTAGGAAATGCCAACGCTAAAACAGTCAGCCAATTAAAGGCAGCTTCTGATGATAAGGGTTGGGGTAACCAGATAGCAAGCTTCTATGTATATCGCTGTGATAAATCTATCGAGTTAAAAGTCGGTGGTTTGAATTTCAATGAAAATTTACCGGTATTTGCGGTAGTATTAAAAGGCGTTGATGCTAATGGTGAAAACGAACAAAATGCAGAAGTAGAATTTTATAGTGCTGTTGTTGATGGTAAAGATATTTATGTTACTTTGCCGGGTACCGGTGATGAAAATTCATTGGGCAGAGATGTAATTCTTGTACAACCTACCGATGATATCGGCTCAGTTGTAATCGAAGGCCCGAAAGAATTATTATACAATAGGTCTTTAACGGAATATAAAGTACCATATACTGCTACTTACAGAATGCCGAAAGGCTTTATGGAAGCAATCAAACAGGTACAAGATAAGAGATATAAATTGTCAATTTACTTTTGTTGTTGAATTGGATCCGCGTTTAACTGCTGAATTTGTTGATTTTACAAGTCCTATTTTTGTTGCTGATGTTGATAATGCAAAGATAGAAGGCAGTAAAGTTACAGTTAATTGCATGTTAAAAGATGATTGGAAAGAGCATATTGACGAATTGGCAACAACTTCAATGGTGGTACACGGTAATGGTATTCTTAAAGCCGAAGATTTCCAAGTCGGAGATGTTTTGAGTACCACAGGTCATATTGAAGTAACGGCAGGTATTATGAGTTTATATCTACCGGCTAATGTGGTTAATACTTTAGAAGTAAAGAGAGTAGGAAATTTAACAATTACCAAAGTTGCTGAAGGTGCGGCTATCGGTAGCAATGATGCATTTGATTTAACTGTTCGTCTGAGCGATGAAACTATTACCGGCAATTACGGTGATTTGAACTTTGAAAATGGTGTTGCTCATGCAACTATTCATATCGGTGAAACATTGACAGCTGAAGAATTACCGGCAGGTGTTTCATATACTGTTACAGAAGACAGTACTTCTTATGAGTATGTTACAACATATGAAAATGCTGAAGGAACTATTGAAGAAAATCAAACTTCTGAGGTAAAAATCATTAATACTTACAATGTCGGTTCATTGCTCATTACCAAGACTGTAAAAGGTATTAAAACTACCGAAAAGTTTAAAATAATGATCAGGTTAAATGAAGAGATTAACGGATACTATAATGATATTTTATTCGAAAACGGTATTGGTTATATTGAATTGGCTGACGGTGAAGAATATGTGATCGATAATTTACCTAGCGGAATCAATTACTTGATTGAGGAAGTAGATGTTGATGAAACAAAATATGAAGTAACTTATAAAAACAGCAGAGGTATGATCGGTATTGATGAAACTGTTAATATTGAGGTAATCAATACTTACCAAACTAAAGCTCCTGATACCGGAGATTATTCGGGTATATACTATTGGGTAGCAATTATGTTTGTTTCGGCAGTTGCTGTTGGATTTGCAGTATACAAGAAAAAGAAAATTTATTAATAGAGTTATTGACTTTATTTGTAAGTAAATCTTATAAAGCAGATATTTGACCATATCTGCTTTTTCTAATAAAAAAGACGGCCTTTACCACTTAGATAAAGACCGCCGGAAAATCAAATGTTTAC
>JAUNFB010000069.1:2507-3655 GCA_030525245.1 Erysipelotrichia bacterium | reverse complement strand
AAGAAAATAAATCCGCCACGCAAATATACGCTTTCATCCTGTTTGTAAATTCCCTTTAAGTCAAGCAGAATATCCCCTACAAGACCAAGTGCACCGCCGAAAATTATCAGCGAGCCGTATGTATATCCGTCGGGGTTTGAAATAAGCGCAAACACCGCCGTAAGCAAATAACACAAACTTGAAATTGATTTTAATATTAAATTTCGTAAACTGAAGCCTTTTCGCCTTAAAATACAAAATATAAATGACATTATTAAACCGAAAGGCAAAACAATATAATAAGCCATAATGCACCCCTAAACATAACTTTAATTAAAGTATACTACACACTTGCATATTTGTAAACCGAAAGATTTTTTCATAATTAGACAAAAGCTGCGATATGACAAATCGACTTTATCATATTTTACGCGCAATCGCCCTTAATCTGCGATAGTCGGCAATCCATTGCGTTCCGTTCCAAAGTTTATTTTTGGTCATATTTTCAACATTTGCAATAATTTCATTTTGAGCATTTTTCGGCAGTTCGGCAAATTCGGAAGCATAAAACTGCCTCATCCAATTTGAAAGTCCGTTTTCACCGTCGGAAAGCGGAGTCGGTCTGTCAAACGAAAATACATTTTCAACAATAAATCCATTATTTTTCAAAACATCGGAAAAATGTTCGGATGTCGGAAAATTAAACTTTGATTTATACTCATATCCGTATTCGGTACAGCTTGCTTTAAAAGCCTTATCAATGGTTGATATATTACCGTCAGCACCGAATTCGCAAATAAGCATACCCTTTGATTTTAAAACCTTAAAAATATTTTGTGCAAGTGATTTGTGGTCACTTATCCAATGAAATACAGCATTTGAAAAAACAACATCAAATTCGCTTTCAAAAGGCAAATTCAAAGCATCACACACATAAAAGTTTATATTATCATACCGTAATTTTGCCTTTTCTATCATATCGACAGAACTGTCAACACCTGTCACGAAATCGGAATACGCACAAAGCTGAGAAGTAAGTGTACCGGTTCCGCAGCCCAAATCAAGAATATGTTGGTTTAGTTTATCGGGAATATACTCAAGCAAACCTTTGCCGTATTCGGCAACAAAATTATGCTTTTCATCATATAAATTTGAATCCCACTTCATAT
>JAUNFB010000069.1:0-2407 GCA_030525245.1 Erysipelotrichia bacterium | reverse complement strand
AGATTGAAAAAGTCGCCCGTAAGGTTACGCAACTGAAACAAATCAAATTCTTTATCAGCCCATTTGCATTCTAATGGATCAATAATTGCGGTAATATTTAAATTGCTATCGCTCATAACATTCATTACATTTAAATCACCGTGAATAAGCGAAGCATGCTCAATAGGTTCACTGAAAATATAATCAAAATTATCCCAAGCGACCTGCATAGTATTTATTGTTTTACGGTTTATTTTGCCTTCATCGTACATCTTTACAGCCGTATTTAATATATCCTCGGCAAAAGGCTTGTAAAAATCCAGCCAATTATCATATTCGGGATTATCAATAGTACCGAATTTATCATTTGTAATGCTGTGCCAATGAGCCAAAGCATCGGCAATATCATTTGCAAATCTATGTTTTTTTCGTTTACTCAAAAATATCTTTTTAAAATCTGTAAAGCAATCTGTCCCCTCAATGAATTCTTCAACAATAAAATCCATGGAAACATCGTTGTTTGCCTCAAATGTAAAATACACCGTAGGAATATGTATAAGTGTATCATCACCGAGAGTTCTAAGAGCATTTGCTTCACTTCTATACATACCGCTCAAACGACAGGCCTTTACAATAAGCTTGCAAGGGTCAACAGGAATTTCTACCGTATATACATAACCGAACGAACCGCCGCCTACATATTTAATATTTGATATTTTACAAGCATAATGCTCGCTTATAACTGCATTGACAAACTCCATCGTTTGCTCTTTTGTATATTCTCTGATAGTTTTCTGTTCCATAATACCTCAAAATTACTTTGCCCATGATTTATTTGGCAACTGTTCATCAGGAATACCCCTTACGAGTCCATACTCCCTAACTTCTTCATATTGTTCAGGAAAATCACGATTAACCTTGAAAATCTTATCGTTAAAAATTATATAATGATAATCTTCACATTTTAAGTCGCAATACCAAATCGAATTTTCAACCATTGAAGCCTGAATTTTTGGCAAAATGTCACCGAGTTTACTTTCATCTACTTCAACAATCCACATTATCCCATCATCATTGATTTCTTCAATAATATTAAATTCATTGATTATTGATTTATCTTTCAAACTCTCCTCAATTATACAACCGCTATATTTCATATTTATTTAACTCCATTAAAAGTTTTGCTTTCATTTCATCAAGTTCCTGCTCATTAGGTATATTATTATCATTCCACATAACTTCCTTTGGTAGCCACCAAACAGGGCCTTTTCCATCAGTTACAAAATTACCCAAATCGCCTTTGAGTCGTGGAAATAAATGCCAATGCAAATGACAATCACCGTTGCCAAGACACTCGTAATTCATTTTATCGCACTTAAATGCAGAAGATACCGCTTTTGCAACAACAACCATTTCCTGCATATACTTTGTGCAATAATCTTCATCAAGCTGATACAATTCTGTAGCATGTTGTTTGCAAATAAAAATTGTATATCCGTAAAAATGCTGATTCCAACCGAGTACTACAATTCCTGTTTCAAGTTCTTTAACAAAAAATGGGTTCTCCCCTGCTAATGATTTTTTAACGGTATCACATAAAGTACACATATTTTTATTCCTTTATATATATTCTTTTTCAATCAACCAATCTACAATCAATTTTGCTCGGCTTTCAAGATTAGGTAATTCGGATTTTGAAAGGAAGTTCAATTCAAGACTTTCATCATCTGTTATTTTTAAATTTCCCTTAAAATCATTAGTTGAATATAAAGCAATAACAGAATACAGTTCATCTCCGTTAGGATATTTAAAATAGAAATCATTACCCGAAAAAACATTAAGCAAAGTGAAATTGTCGCAATCAAGATTTGTTTCTTCTTTCAGTTCTCTTTTTGCAGTTTCTTCCAATGTTTCGCCAATTTCAAGCGAACCGCCCGGAATGCCCCAAGTTTTTGTATCGGAGCGTAAATTTAATAATATTTGTTTATCTTTAATTACAGCAACAGTTGCACCTGCAGAAATTAAAGGATTATGACCGATATACTTGCGCAATTCAGATATGTAACCCATATTTAATCCTTTTTAAGCATTAATTGTTTGCTTTAACTCCGCTTTCTTTAAATTTAATTATTTTATTATCTAAATCAATTTCATACTCAATGCCCAAAGGCAACACTCCGGTTCTGCAAGCGTGACCAATATTCACATTATAGATTATGCCTAGATGCTCGCAATTAAACTCTTTTATAATCTTTCGATAAACATTTTTATATTCTTCATAATAAGTTTCATCAAGCGGTTTGCCTACTATAATGCCTTTAATTGATCGCAATATCCCCTGCGCACCGAGATTTCTCAAATAGTATAAAAGCAAATCGGGTTTAGGCTTTTCCTCACTTGTTTCCACCAACAAAATTTTATCTTTCCA
>JAUNFB010000068.1:2665-3697 GCA_030525245.1 Erysipelotrichia bacterium | reverse complement strand
TTTTTAATTTCTTAATTATAGTGCCTTTTGAAATGACACTACAAAGGTAAGAATAATTTTGCTTTCTGAAAAATTAGTTATAGTAAAATATGCTGCGATGCAGATAATAAATAAAAAATACCGTTTGTAACTAAATATGTTATACAAACGGTATATATTTTAGGTGTTATTTTATTAATTATTGGTCGTAGGTCATTTCGTCAAAAGCTTCAGGATCCATTTCATCATCATTGTAGCCCTCTGAGCCATAGAAGTCTTCACCTAAGTCTTCTGATTCAATTTCAGTTTTAGTAGCGTTTGCTTTAGCTTCAAACTCTTCAATGTCTGTTAGTTGAGCAGGCGCTTCACCTTTAGAAAGTGTACAAAGCGGATCTCTCAGGTTTTTACGAGTGATAATTTCTTTCAATTCAATGAAGAATGAGCGGTCAGAGAGATAGTCAAAGGTGAAAATGAGTCTTTGTCCTTCGTCATCGATGTAGTCACTGAGAATTGTTTCGTCCATAAGATAAACATCTTCATCAGAGTCTGAACCCATATCTTCCATTGTGATTTCTTTTTCTTTTTCCCAATTTTCATCACAAAGGAAGAAAGAACACATTTGGTTTTTGTCGTAATTTACTGAATCGCAAATTGCATTTTTAAAATCAAGAAATGTTGCATCAGCATCAATCTGAATTTCTCTGCGGAAATTATCCACTTCATCTGAAACAATGCGAAAATTGAATACCATAATTATATAGTCTTGTTTTTAGTTCTTTATTTTTGTGCGAATTTACAAATATATTATTGATTACAACAAGTTTTTTTTAATTAATTTTTCTTTCAAATTTTCATTATCCGTGTAATGCTTTGATAGATAGATAAATAGATTTATCACTTATTCATGGTAAGAAAAAATCGCAATTATTTTATACATAATTTTTGACAAAAGAGTTATTATCGGGTCAAATTAAAAGAAACGATTTAAAAGCCTATTGAAATCAACAAATAAGTGATGATTAAAGATGATGACATGTTATTATCAATAAAATC
>JAUNFB010000068.1:836-2655 GCA_030525245.1 Erysipelotrichia bacterium | reverse complement strand
TTTAAAATTCTTATGGAGCAATTCAGAGAACCTGTATATTGGCATATCAGACGTTTGGTCGTTTATCATTCCGATGCTCAGGACGCTACACAAGAAACATTTATCCGTGTATTTCGGTCAATAGACAATTTTAGAGGTGATAGTTCATTGAAATCCTGGATTTATCGCATTGTTACAAATGAGGCTATGAGGTTGATAGAGAAAAGGCATGATGATTATTTGTCAATTGATGATGAAAATTCAGAGGTCCTGCAATTGATGGCTGATGAATATGTAGATTACGAAGATGTAGAAGCCGTGAAATTTCAAAATGCAATTCTTTCATTACCCATAAAACAACAACTTGCTTTTAATATGCGATACTACGATGAAATGGAGTACGATGAGATTGCAAAAGCAATAGGGTCAACAATGTCAAGCGTTAAGGCGAGCTACCATATCGCTAAGAAGAAAATAATACAATTTATGAACAAATAATTTAATGATAATATGAAACAAAGTTTTGATTTTGATAATATCCCAAGAAGAATGCCTTATAGGGTACCCTACGGGACTTTTACCGAAATAGATTCAACTGTTGGTAATAGTATTGGCATCGGTAAAAGAAAATGGATAAAATCAACAGTTATACGTTGGACCGGCGTGGCAATCATCGCCTTTCTGATAAGTGCTTTTCTGTTTATGATGATAAAACCCGTAGGCGGAATAAAAGAAGGATATTTAAAGCAAATAGATATGGCTTACGCTAATTTAAGTGATGCGGATCAGGATTTTTTAGAAGAAATTTATAGTGAAGATATTTTTATTAATCAACCTTAAATAAAAAAATGATATGAAAAAGTTTTTCCGATTTTTGATTATTACCATAATGGTAATGGTTTGTGGAACAGTTGTTAATGCTCAAGATAATAAGGAGCAAAAGTTATCGAGAGAAGAACTTGCGGTAAAGCAGGCTAATTATATCGCTGAAGAACTTGCCCTTGATGATGCAACAGCGCAAAAATATGTTGATACCTATTGCCGCTATCAGAAAGAAATATGGAACCTCGGTCCTAAAAAAGGATTAAATTCCGAACAACGTCTTGATAGAAGTCAACAGATTCTCGACCTTCGTAAAAAATACAATAGTATTTATCTCAGTTTCTTGACGGAACGTCAATTGGACAAGGCTTACAAACTTGAAAAAAAATTGATTACGAGAATGAAAAAGAATAATGGTTCAAAAAGAAAAGCAAAATGAAAAAGAATCATATACTTGGTTTGTTATTTGCCATATTTAGTATATTGAACTGCTCGGCGGCCAATAATCTGAATTTTGACGCCAAAACTATTGATTTCGCAGGCATTAATATGCCTTATCGTATTGCTTCTGTCAATAGTGATTCAGCGACAAAGCCGGCATTGGTTATTTACTTGCATGGAGGATCAAGCAAAGGTGATGACAATGAAAAGCAACTTCTTGAAGCCGGAATAGATAGTATTGCAAATTATCTTGAGGCGAAAAACATTAAAGCATTATTTATCGTTCCTCAATGTCCGTCAGACAAATCATGGGGCGGTCCTATGCTCGGTGTGTTAAAATCTTTGATTGATAGATACAAAGAAAATATAGTTGATCCTAATCGTATTTATATGTTCGGGGGCTCTATGGGAGGAACAGGACTTTGGAGTATGCTATCCGCTTATCCCGGTTTGTTTGCCGCAGCAATGCCTATTGCCGGTAATCCTTCAAAATGTGATACAACTACAGTTTCCAAGACACCATTGTTTACTGTAATGGGTACTGCGGATAGAATTATGAATGTTGAAACTACTGCAG
>JAUNFB010000068.1:0-801 GCA_030525245.1 Erysipelotrichia bacterium | reverse complement strand
AAATTAAGGAATCTCGGTTGTGACTGTATGTTTGAAATAGAAGATGATTGGACTCACGAAATGACGTGTACTGAAAGTTATACTACGTTACGTCTTGATTGGGTATTCAAGCATTCTCTTGACGATTCCGGTGTAGAAAGTGTTGAGGCAGATAACTCTGAAATCTGTACTATTCAGTATTTTTCAATTGTCGGAAAAGTAATTACGAAAAATATGTTAGACGGACTATTTATAGAAAGAATTGTTTATAAAAATGGTGAAGTAAAAGTAAGGAAAATTTTTATGTGATACGTTTAGTTAGTATTTATCTGTAAAGGGGTAGTGATATTCCTTTACAGATTTTATTTGTTAGAGTAAATCAAGTTGAAAAATCTCGGCATTTACATACTCGTGGTGCTTTGTTTTTATCCAATTGCTAAGAATGCCGGAGCGTGTGAAACCATTATTAATAAGCGTTTTTTTACAACCTTCGTTATTGACAGATGTAATGGCTACTAATTGGATTAATGATAAGCGGTTTTTACAGTATTTCACAGTTTTGCTCAGAGCTGCATCCGCATATCCTTTTAATCGGAAATTTGAATCTATAATAAAACCGATGAAGCAACGATTGTTTATAGGGTCAAAGTCGTATAAATCAATACAACCGATAGTTTCTCCCGTGTTTACATCGTCAATCATTAACCTCAATTGACGAGTCTTGTAAATATCTCCATCATAATTGGCAATATATTCCGTCAATTGGTTGATGGAGAATGGGGCGATAGTGCAACTGTCAGCCCAAATGGTCTCATCATTTTC
>JAUNFB010000005.1:26451-64460 GCA_030525245.1 Erysipelotrichia bacterium | reverse complement strand
AGTGACAATTCTCTGATGAAATGTTTATATTTATCTACTAAAAACATTGAGAAAAAATGGACTAATAGATACCCTAATTGGGATATGATTTATAATGAACTTAATATTTTATATCCCGATCGTTTAATTTGATATTTGATAATTTATTAAATTATGATAATATTTGATTATAAAAAAGAGATTGAATTTATCAACCTCTAAAAAATCTTATTACCATAGATTGGTATCTTTACACAAAGTTTTTTACACTCTCTCGATAAATTTCTGCGTGTGAAGCAGTAATTGTTTTTAAAAATTACTCTTGCAAGTAATATAATTCTTTGTTTCAATATTTCAAAGCACTATGTTTTTGCGGAAACTTCGGAAATTCTTAGTGTGATTATTTTCCTTTGATTTTATCTATTGAAAATAATGTAGTACAATATAAACAGAGGTTAATGCGATGGATTTCAGTAACTTGGATAGTTTTTATAGCGGATACGGATTAAGAAGTTATAATTTTTTTGGTGCTCATTTGAATTCCGATGGTGTGATGTTTCGTTTATATGCTCCTAATGCTAAAAGTGTGCGTATAGCCGGAGACTTTAATGATTGGAACGATCAGGATACTTTTATGAATTGTAATCCATTGGGTTATTGGGAATTGTTTGTTGAGGGATTAAAAGAATATGCCCGTTATAAATATGTCATTGAACAAAAAGACGGTAAGTTGACGGAAAAAGCTGATCCGTATGGTTTTTATAATGAATTAAGACCGGCTTGGACAAATAAAGTTGTGTCTTTAGATAATTATAAATGGCATGATGATGAGTGGATGGAACGAAGAAACCGCAATTTTGATAAACCGATGAATATATATGAAGTTCATTTGGGTGGATTTAAGCATAATTCTGAGGATAAATGGTTGACCTATTATGAGATGATAGATGAATTGATTCTTTATCTTAAAGAGATGGGCTATACTCATGTGGAATTAATGCCGCTAAATGAATATGGTTTGGATCAGTCTTGGGGTTACCAACAATTCGGTTATCATTCCGTGACATCGCGTTATGGTTCACCATATCAACTTATGATGTTTGTCGATGCTTGTCATCGCAGCAATATCGGAGTGATTATGGATATTGTTTTGGCTCATTTTGTGAAAGATTCTTATGGTTTGATTAATTTTGACGGAACCGAACTCTATGAGATGCAGATGGAAAGCAGTTGGGGTACTAAGTATTTTGACTTTTCCAAAAATACTGTTCGCAGTTTTTTAATGAGCAGCGCGGAATTATGGCTGGATAAGTACCATATTGACGGATTGAGATTAGATGCTGTCAGCAATTTGATTTATTATAACGGGAATAAACAATTGGGTGAGAATAACAATGCGATTGATTTTATTAAAAAGTTTAATTATTATATTCATTTGTTGCATCCGAATGTGATGACAATTGCCGAGGATAGCAGTGATTATCCGCATGTCACCTCGGCAGAGGGCTTAAATTTTGATTATAAGTGGGATTTAGGTTGGATGAATGATACTTTAAAGTATTACAGTATGGATCCGGAATATCGCCATTATCATCATAATTTAATTAATTTCTCCATGGCTTATTTTTACAGTGAGAGATTTATTTGTCCGCTGTCGCATGATGAAGTGGTTCATTCCAAAAAGACCATAATTGATAAAATGTGGGGAAGTTATGAAGAAAAATTTGCGCAATGCCGTAATTTAATGGTTTACATGTATACTCATCCGGGTAAGAAATTAAATTTTATGGGTAATGAAATTGCTTCTTTCCGAGAATTTGATGAGAATAAGCAATTGGATTGGTTTTTGTTGAAATATCCTCTTCATGACAGCTTTAAAAGATTGGTTAAGGATTTAAACAATATTTATCGTTACAGTGCGGCTTTTTCGCAATATGATTATCAACCGCAAGGTTTTAAGTGGATAGATGCCGATAACAGTGCTCAAAGAATATATTCTTATTTGCGCTTTGATGATGGAAAAAGATGTTATGTGGTTATTTTGAATATGGCTCCGGTCAGTTATGAAAATTACGATATCGGTGTACCGACATATGGTTATTTTACGGAAATTATAAATACGGAGAAAGATATTTATGGGGGCTGTAATATGTGCAATTATCGGAAAGTTCTTGCCAGGAAGGGAAATATACATGGCATGAAATATAAAATCAATATTCGCATTGCTCCTTACAGTGCCATGATTTTTGAAGGGAAGATGCGTAACGGAGGTAAAAATGTTTAGTAATAAAGAGGAATTTAAAGCGGAATTTTGTCAAAAAATGATTGAAAAGTACGGGCGTGATGTTAAATATTCACATGCTTCGGAGAGATATCTTGTTTTGGGAGAAATGGTTAAGAATTATGCTGCCGATTGCTGGATGAAAAGTAAAGACAAGGTCAGAAATAAAGAAGAGAAACAATTATTTTATTTTTCTATGGAATTTTTGATTGGCAGACTTTTAACAAATAATATGATGAATTTAGGCATTTATAATACTGTTAAAGACGGTTTGGATGAATTGGGTTATGATTTGAATGAGTTGGAGGAAATTGAAACCGATGCCGGTCTGGGAAATGGCGGATTAGGACGTTTAGCTGCTTGCTTTTTGGATTCCTTGGCTTCAATGAAATTACCGGGACACGGAAATTCAATTCGTTACGAGTACGGACTGTTTCGTCAAAAGATTGAAAACAATCAACAGTTAGAGGTTCCGGATATATGGCTGAAATATGGTAATCCTTGGGAAGTAAGAAAGGCTGATCACGCTGTGGAAGTTAAGTTCTACGGTCAAATCGAGACTTATTGGAATCAGTACGGTAATATGGATGTCAAGCATATCAATGCCCAAGTTGTTCGGGCAGTTCCTTATGATGTTCAGGTTATAGGAAAGGACAACAAATGCGTTAATACTTTGCGTTTATGGAAACCGGAAGCATCGGACAGTGCACCGAGCGGTCAGGATTTCATTACTTATATTCAAGATGTCAACAAAATCTGTCAAAATGTTTATCCCGATGATTCTACCGAAGAAGGCAGAATGTTAAGGATTAAACAGGAGTATTTCTTTTCATCGGCAGGATTACAGACAATTGTAAGCTGTCATTATGATAACTATCATACTTTGGATAATTTGGCCGATAAAGTAGTTATTCAATTGAATGATACTCATCCGATCTTAATAATTCCGGAATTAATGCGCATCTTGCTTGATGAATATCATTATTCTTGGGATAAAGCTTGGAATATTGTTACTCATACCGTAGCTTATACCAATCATACGATTATGCAGGAAGCTTTGGAAAAATGGCCGGTATATATGATTGCGAAATTGTTGCCGCGAATTTATTTGTTGATACAGGAAATAAATCGTCGCTTTATTAATGAAGTGGTGGCGAAAACCAATGATCATGAATTGGCTAATCGTGTCGCTATAATCATTGATAATCAGGTACATATGGCTCATTTGGCTGCGGCAACGGTTTTTTCAATTAATGGTGTAGCTAAGATTCATACGGAAATTTTGAAAAATGATGTAATGAAGGACTTTTACGGTTTGTATCCGGAAAAATTTAATAATAAGACTAATGGCATTACTCCGCGTCGTTGGCTTTTATATTCCAATCCGCAATTGACGGAGCTGTTAAAGAGCATAATCGGCAATGGATTTATTGATGATATCAGTCAATTGAGCAAACTGAATCAGTTTGTCAGCGATCCTGAAATAATTCACAGATTTCAACAGGTTAAATTACAACGAAAAGAAATATTGGCAGCTTATGTCAAAAAACAACTGAATATTGAACTAAATATTAACAGTATTTTTGATGTGCAAGCTAAAAGATTACATGCCTATAAGCGACAGATGCTTAATTGTATGCATATAATTTCTTTATATCAAAAAATCAAAGCAGATAAATCATTTTCTATGTATCCGATGACTTTCTTATTCGGCGCTAAGGCTGCTCCGAGTTATGTATTTGCGAAAAAAGTCATTCAATTGATTAATACTTTGGCACAACTGGTAAATAATGATCCTGAAGTCAATAAATATATGCAAATTGTTTTTATTCCGAATTATTGTGTTTCCATTGCGGAAATATTGATGAACAGTGCCGATATTTCCGAACAGATATCAACTGCCGGCAAAGAAGCCAGCGGAACGGGGAATATGAAATTAATGATGAATGGGGCAATAACCTTAGGTACTTTGGATGGAGCCAATGTGGAAATAAGAGATTGTGTCGGTGATGACAACATTGTTATTTTCGGACATACTGTGGAGCAATTGCGACAATTAAAGGCTTCCGGTTATAGTGCAATGAGCTATTATCAGAATGATCGGGAAATCCGTCAAGTCATGGATGCTTTGATTGACGGTACAATTGCGAATGACAAAAATACATTCAAAGAGATATTTGATGAGATAATTTACCGTAATGATGAGTTCTTCTTATTGGCCGATTATCATCAATATTGTGATGCTCATCGTAATTTAAACGATTTATATTGGCATAAGCGCGATTTATTTACGCAAAAATGCTTAGTAAACATTGCTAACAGTGCGTATTTCAGCAGTGACAGAACGATTGCTGACTATAATCGTGATATTTGGCACTTACAGAAAGTAGATTAATAAATATGCAAGAATATATGCTTTATCCGTATTTGGATAATTATCATACCGTAACGGTGGAAATGAGTGAGAGATTTTTTCCTAATCAGGAAAAAACCTTTCATTTGTTTAAAGAGAAAGAATTAATACCTTTAAAGATTGAAAAGATTGCGACAAAAAGGGATAAAATTATCTACACTTTGACTTTTGAACCGGAAATAACCATCGGAGATGATTATTATTTAATGACTTATAATAATTATTGTGTACCGTTGATCTATCGCTATATTGTAAAAACAGACAGATTTAATCAAGAGTTCTATTACGGATCGGATGATTTGGGGGCAGTTGTTAAAAACGGAGTAACTTCTTTTAAAGTATGGGCACCGACTGCTAAGAATTTGTGGTTAAATATCGAGGATAGAATGTACAAGATGATCAAAGGCGATGGAGGGGTTTTTCATCTTTCTTTTGACGGTAATTTAAACGGTACGGCATATAATTATTTGGCTGAGGTTAATGGTAGGACATTTAAGACCATTGATCCATATGGTAAAGGGCAGACTCCTAACAGTAAGAAGAGTGTGGTAGTAGACTATTCGCAAGATGATTTTACTGTTCGGGATAAGAGTGACAGCATTGTTATTTATGAAGTAAGCGTTAGGGATTACAGTAGAGAAGGAACATTTAAAGCAATGAGTGAAAACTTGGCTTATTTGCGCGATTTGTCATTCACTCATCTGCAATTGCTGCCGGTGAACGATTTTGCCAGCGTTAACGATTATTTTCCCGCAATGTATTACAATTGGGGCTATGATCCGGTGAGCTATCAAGCGTTGCAGTCATCATACTTCAGTGATATACAGAATCCATTGTTAGGAATTGCCGAATTTAAGCAATTGGTTAAATCAATCCATCAAAATGGTATGAAAGTGGTTTTGGATGTGGTTTTCAACCATCATTATAATGCCGCAATGAGCAGTTTTAACTGTCTTGTTCCATACTATTATTTTCGCTATGATGAAGATGGTAATTTCGGTGAGAAAACATTTTGCGGAGCCGAATTTGATAGTCGACAATTAATGTGTCAAAAGTTCTTTACGGATACATTAGTGTATTTTGTCAAGTTTTATGATATTGATGGTTTCCGCTTTGATCTGATGAGCTTTTTGGATGTGAAAACGATGCAAGAGATAGCTCGCGTATTAAAAAATATTCGGCAGGATATTTTGCTTTACGGGGAAGGATGGATGATGGAGACTTCGGATAAAGAAGTTCCTATGGCCAACATGGCACATAAAAAACAATTGCCTGATTACTTTTTCTTTGATGATGGTTTCCGCGATTGTTTTAAGGGGAATACTTTTATTAAGGAAGCACAGGGGTATATCAGCGGTAATGTTGATTTGGCTCCAAAAGCTTTGGAATATTTCATCAAGCCGGCAAATCAAAGAATTAATTATGTGCAGTGTCACGACGATATGACTTGTTTTGATAAGCTGAAGTGCTGTTGCCCCAATGAAGAGGAAAAACTATTGGTTGCTCGTCAAAAACTGTTAATTGGGTGTGTATTGATGAGCAGGGGACTTGGTTTTTTAGGTGCCGGGCAAGAATTTTGTATCAGTAAAAAAGGCTTGGAGAGCTGTTATAATGTTTCCGATGAAATCAACAATTTAAGCAATTATGATAAAGATAAATATCGGGATGTAATCGATTATACGGCTCAATTGATCGAATTGAAGAAGCATTATCATATCGGTGATGTAGATTGTACCGGTTATGTTCAGGACAATTTGTTATTTGTTAATATCGATTATTTAACGATTATTGTTAATCCGTATATCAATGATTATAATTATACTTTTGCAGGGCAGAAAAGAGTTGTATTTGATGGGCAAAAAAAGACTAACGGTATTATAGAGAAAGAATATGCGGTTAAAGGTTTATCCTTGGTAATATTGCAGGAGATTTAGATGATCAATAAGA
Organism: Erysipelotrichia bacterium; assembly: GCA_030525245.1. Classification (GTDB taxonomy): domain Bacteria; phylum Bacillota_I; class Bacilli_A; order Erysipelotrichales; family Erysipelotrichaceae; genus UBA1783. Next base: position 57,840 of record JAUNFB010000005.1, on the reverse strand, counting down.
GTTGGGACAGTTTTTTAGATAACGAATTCAAACAGCCGTATTTTCAGCACTTGTCGCAATTTTTAAAAGATGAGTATGCCGGTAAGACTATATATCCTCCTAAACAGGAAGTTTTTTCTGCATTTTATTATACGGATTTGGATAAAGTAAAAGTGGTGATTTTGGGACAGGATCCCTATTTTCAGCCGAATCAGGCATGCGGTATGGCTTTTGCGGTTAAACCGCATGTTCCTCTACCGCCGTCATTGATAAATATTTATAAAGAAATATCCTCCGATTTGGGTATTTCTATGAGTAATACCAATGGTTTTTTGTTGAAATGGGCCCAGCAAGGTGTCTTGCTTCTTAATACGGTATTAACGGTGGAAAAAGGAAGAGCCAATTCTCATCAGGGAAAAGGATGGGAAATTTTTACCGATCATACAATAAGTTATTTAGATAAACAGGATCAACCGATGGTATTCTTATTGTGGGGCAACAATGCGAAAAGCAAAGAAAAGCTGTTAACAAATAAAAACCATTTGATTTTAAAAAGTGCTCATCCTTCACCGCTCAGCGCTTATCACGGTTTTTTCGGTTGCCGACATTTTTCTCAGGCTAATGCCTATTTGAAAGCTCATGATTTGAGCGCGATAGATTGGAAAATGTAGATTTATGTTCACAAATGTACAGGAAGCTATGGATTGGGTAATGGCCCAAAGAAAAAAACATACTTTTAATGAATTCAAACAATATATGGCGATGAAAGGTAATCCGCAATATAAATTAAAATGTATTCATGTTGCGGGTACTAATGGTAAAGGTTCCACCACAAATTATTTGCGCAGTATCTTACAATGTGCGGGATATAAGGTCGGAAGCTTTACTTCTCCGCATTTGATGACTCATTTGGATAGAATAAGAGTGAATAATCAAAATATTGATGCGGATTATTTTTTAAAAATTGTTAATGACAATTATCAACAATGGCAGGAATATGAATTATCGATGTTTGAAATTGATATGTATATCTCGGTATGTTATTTTATAACTCAAAAGGTTGATTTTGCTGTGTACGAAGTCGGATTGGGCGGAAGATTAGATAATACCAATGTTATTAACCCGTTAGTGTGTGTGATTACTAATATTGAGATGGATCATATGCAGATACTGGGTAATACTATTGCTGAAATTGCGGCGGAAAAAGCCGGAATCATAAAAGACAATGTCGATGTATTAACTTTTGAAAGAAAAGAAGAGGCGTTAAATGTATTTAAAGGCAGTTGTCAAGAACATCACAGCCAATTATTTCAAACCGAACCGGTAAAAAAATATACGATTGCTAACGGTCAATTGCATTATAATTATCGTCATCACCAGATAACACTGAATACCGTTGCTCCTTATCAAATATTGAATTCATCATTGGCAATCGATACCATAATGTATTTAAAGGCGAAAAATATTATTAAGGTTAACGAAGAACAACTTTTAACCGGTTTATTGACAACTTGGGCAGGCAGATTTGAAATTATACATCAAAATCCTTTGGTCATTCTGGATGGTGCACATAATGAAAATGGGATTGATGCTTTATGCCGTTGCATTGATGATTTAAAACAAGAAGTCGTGATTGTTTTTTCTGCATTAAAAGACAAAAACTATCATTCCATGTTACAAAAACTATTAAGTAAAGGTGAAGTGATCGTTACGCAATTTGAAAACAAAAGAATGAGTTCGGCTGTCGATTTGGCTGCCGGATTTCCGAATATTGAAATTATTGCCGATTATAAAGAGGCACTGCAATATGCGTTAAGCAAAAACAAGACATTGATTGTTACCGGGTCGCTTTATTTTATTTCACTTGTGCGATTTTACTTTATTAATGAATAGCAATCGTTTATAATATAAATGAGTAAACCGTTTACATTTATATAAGGTGGGATAATTATGAAAACAGAAATGTTAGCGATGATTCTTGCCGGAGGCAGAGGAAGCAGATTGCACGAGCTAACCAACAAATCAGCCAAACCGGCAGTCTATTATGGGGGAAAGTATCGGATAATTGATTTTCCTTTAAGCAATTGTGCTAATTCCAATATCAATTATGTTGGAATATTGACACAGTATGAATCGATTTTATTGAATTCTTATGTTTCCCAAGCATCCGTATGGGGGTTAGAGGGACGAAACAGCGGTACTTTTGTCTTGTCTCCGCGGGAAAAAAACAGTGGATTCGGTTTGTATCGTGGGACAGCCGATGCTATTTACCAAAACTTGGATTTTATTGAGCAGTATAATCCGCAATATGTCTTAATTTTGTCGGGAGATCATATATATAAAATGGATTATGCGGAAATGCTGGCATTTCATAAAGAAAATCAAGCCGATGTTACGGTAGCGGCTTTGACTGTAACTTTGGAAGAAGCCAAAAGATTCGGCATTATGAATGCCTATGATAATAAGGAAGTATACCAATTTGAAGAAAAGCCTAAGGAACCGAAGAGCAATTTAGCAAGCATGGGAATATATATCTTTAATTTTGATACTTTGAAAAAAGCGTTGATTGCTGACAACAAAAAAGATACGGCTCATGATTTCGGGAAAAATATTATTCCTAATTTGTTGGCAGAAGGAAAAAAAGTATTTGCATATCCTTTTAGCGGTTATTGGAAGGATGTCGGTACGGTTGAATCTTTATGGCAAGCCAATATGGATCTGTTGGCAGAGGATAATCCTTTGAATTTAGCCGATGAAAAGTGGAAAATCTTTACGGAAGATATTCCTACCAGTCCGCAATTTATCGGTAAAGATGCACAAATCAATTGTTGTTGCATAAACCAGGGTTGTATTATCAATGGCAAAGTAGAAAACAGCGTTTTATTTCGTGATGTGACTGTTCAAGCCGGCGCTGAGGTGTACGATTCGGTAATCATGCCGAATGTTGTAATCGAAAAAGGTGCGGTTGTGAGAAAATGTATCGTTGCGGAGGGTGTAACAATTAAAAAAGACAATAATGTCGGCAGCAATGATAAAGTTGATTTGATTGCTTTGACGGAGGAATAGATAAAATGGCAAATGTACTGGGTATTGTAAATTTTGAAAATAACAGTGTAGTTATTGAAGGCTTGTCTAAATTCAGAACTATTCCTGCTATATCTTTTTTAGGAAGATATAGAGTTATCGATTTTGTTTTAAGTAATTTTGTTAATTCGCATATCAATCAAATAAAAATATTAATTAAAGATAAACCGCGTTCTTTGATTGAACATATCGGCGGAGGTACGCAATATAATATTAATTCCAAGACAGGTTCTTTACAGATATTATATTCCGATCATCAAATAGTTAATCGTTTGTACTTTACCGATATTGCTTTGATTAAGCAATATAGACAATATATTGAGAATAACAGTGCTGAATATGTGGTGATTGCTCCAAGTTATATGATTTGTAAAATCGATTATCAAAATGTTATTCATCAACATAAATTGAATAATGCGGAAGTGACGTGCGTTTATAAAAGTGTAGATGATGCCGATGTGAATTTTATCGGTTGTCAGGAAGTATACTTATCCGACAACGGAAAAATCGACAAGGTGAAAGTAAACCATGGCGGCATCAAGAAAAAAGATATTTCTCTGGAAAGCTATGTTTTCTCTAAAGATACTTTGTTGAAAATAATTGACAATGCGACCGAACACAGTTCAATTTATTCGTTCAAAACTTATTTTGAGAACAGTGCTAAGAATATAAAGATGTATGGATATAAATATGAGGGCTATTTATCTTGTATCAATTCATTGCGCAGCTATTTCGAGACCAGCATGGAGTTGATTGATCAGCAGAAAGCTAAAGAATTATTTGCGCAGGATTGGCCGATTTATACCAAAACAAATGATTCCGTTCCGGCATTTTACTCTAAAAGTGCTCATGTTAAGAACTGTTTGATTGCTAATGGTTGTGTGGTCCAAGGAGAATTGGAAAATTGTATTTTGGGTCGCGGTGTTAAAATTAAAAAAGGCGCGAGATTAAAGAACAGTGTTATTTTGCCGAATGCGATTATCGGTGAAGACAGTGTGATAGAATATACAGTGGTAGATAAAAGTGCCAAAACGAAATATGTTAAAGAAATCATCGGTGATGCGGATAATATTCTTTATATTAAAAGAGGAGATACGGTTTGAGAAAAATTTTATTTGTGGCTTCCGAAGGATTGCCCTATATTAAATCGGGCGGATTAGCTGATGTTATCGGTTCTTTGCCGCAAGCGATCAATTGTGCAAAATATTCTTGTGCGGTGGTTTTGCCTTTATATAAAAAAATTAAAGATAAATATAATTTGGAGAAAATCAACAGTTTTAATGTGCAATCAGGATTAATAAACACTGTTGCCGATTTATATTATCAAAAGTTTAACGAAGTAGAATATTATTTTATCGCTAATGATCGCTATTTTTACCGTGATGGTATGTATGGCTATGTTGATGATGGGGAGAGATTCGCCTTTTTCAATAAAGCCGTTTTGGAAATGTTAAATATTTTGCCTTTCAAAGTTGATATTTTAGCATGCAATGATTGGCATACCGGTATGATTCCTATTCTGTGCAAGAAGGAATATACTGATGAATATCATAGAAATATAAAAACTACTTATACTATCCACAATTTATTGTTTCAGGGCAATTTCCCGGAAAATTTGTTGGATTATTTTAACTTGGATCGAAAGTATTATGAAAATGGTGATATTCGCTTTGATGACGGTATCAGTTTTATGAAAGCCGGAATCTTATATGCGGATAAGGTAACAACCGTATCTCAAAGTTATGCTCGAGAAATTTTGACCGAAGAATATTCGGAAAGAATGGATGGGGTGCTGCGGGTCAGAGAAAATGATTTGTGTGGCATTGTTAACGGTATTGATACTCGAATGTGGGACAGCAAAACCGACGCCAATTTAATTGCTGATTACAGTGTCACAAAATTATCCGGCAAGAAGAAATGTAAGAAGCATTTGCAGGAAATGTTAGGACTAAGAGTAGCCGATGATGTTTTGCTTGTAGGTATGATTTCACGCCTTACTTGGCAAAAGGGAGTTTCTTTACTGTTGGAAAAATTGTCAGCGATGATGAATCAAGATATTCAATTGATAATTTTAGGAACCGGAGATAATTATATTGAAAGCCAATTCAAACAATTGGAATATACATATCCGCACAGAGCGGTATTCTATTGCGGTTATAATGAAGCATTGTCTCATCAGGTTTATGCCGGAATAGATATGTTATTGATGCCTTCTTTGTTTGAACCTTGCGGAATTTCACAATTGATCGCGATGCGCTACGGTTCTTTGCCTTTGGTAAGAGAAGTCGGTGGGCTAAAGGATACGGTAATTCCGTATAACGAGTATGAGCATACCGGTAACGGTTTTTCCTTCCGTAATTTTAGCGGGGATGATTTGTTAAATGTGTTAAAGTATGCTTTAAATGTTTATTATTATCGTCCAAAGGAATGGAAGATGTTAATGAAAAATGCGATGAATACCGATGTGAGCTGGAATTGTTCGGCTCAACAATATATCGCTTTATTTGATGAAATATTAGGATAATCGGAGAGGGTAAATAAGATGACAAGAAAATTTGAAGTAACTTATTACAATAATAAAACTGAAGGAATGTGTTCAATCAGAGAGAAAAATTCTTATCTTTCATCTTTCTTTACTCCTTTTTCTATGCTTGAGCAATTAAAAAATACTGTTGTCGGTAATCAATTTGGCATATATTATTTGTTTAGCGGCAATAAAGTATATCTCGGTCATACGATTAATGGTTTTGATATTATTGATGATATTAATTGCTCGGATATTGTTTGGGATGATATTGCGTTCTTTTTTGTTGCCGGTAATAAATGTACAGTGGAGATGTTTGGTAATTTGGAGAAGTTGGCTTTGTATAATTGCGAACAATCGGAGAAATACGATCTTATTAATAATTCCGATATATCGGAACCGACAGCCGAAGAAAGTACTTCGGCAAGCAAGTTGTATGCGGATATTGTTTTTATCATGAAGATGCGCGGGTATGATTTAAAAACATCTGAGAAAAAAACCGGTCAAAGAGAAACTTATCATATTATCGGAAACGGAATAGAGGCTTCAGGTATTTATAGCGGTTACGAATTTGTTGTTTTAGCCGGTTCGCAAGTAAATATGGGCAGAAAATGTTTTGCATATACAGTCACTAACCGACGTCAAAATGCTTTGGAAACAGGAAAAATAATTAAAAAGGATGGCAAATATATTACAACTGTTCCTATCTCTTTTTCCACTCCTAACGAAGCTGCGATGTTTGTTTTAGGCGGAAGCGTTAAGGGTTGGTATGAATGGAAGACTCATGATGGTAAAACGATGGGAGAACAATTGGGACTTTATCCGCAGGAATAAAGTAAAACTTATGATTATTAGAATAAACAAAGTGTGATTTAATTTGATTGAATCACACTTTTATATAATATTAAAACTTAAATTATAAAAGCGATTTGTAAGATATTTTGGGTTGGACTAATATAAATATATAGATTATGAAAATCATACTTAAAAAAGTCTGAAATATGGCGAATACAGAAACGGTTTGGAGAGATAAATGCAGTGTATCTTTAATTTTCCCTGTTTTATCGCTCCGTAATTAGCAAAATAATCGGATGATAATGTGACTGACCGCATGGTACAATGAACAGTTTTTATTGCTTAATAAATTCATTTTTACATTCCTTCTAAATTAAGAAAGTCGAATAAGCAGATATTTCAATCTGTGTCTTATCCGTCTGTTATTTCCTTTGAATAACTTACCGTCAGAGAGAACGAGAGTATTTAGCATGGAACAGCGGCAATGACAAGCGTATAGTGATTATACTAAAAAATGCCACAATTATGGAAAAGGTTTATTATAGAAGATAGATAGCGGTTGTTGTAAATTATAAATTAGAAAGAGATGAAATGAATGGGATAAGCAAAAGACAAACAGAAATTATTTTGTTTTTATTAAATAACTCCGGTTATGTCACTATAAGTACAATTGCCGAACGATTCAATGTTTCTAACAGAACCGTTCGGAATGATTTAGCTTGTATTGAACAATTTTTACGGAGGAATAATTTTTTGTTGGAAAGCAAAACCAATAATGGAATAAGGATCGTCAGAGTTGGGAAAAATGTTGATGACTTGAGAGTTATACTCAAAGAGGGTTTGAAAAATGATTTTGATTATCAAGATCGATTTTTCTATGTTCTCATGCGTTGCCTAATCGGTCCGGAAGTAACCTATAATCAATTGGCTGATGAAATGCAGGTCAGCAAGCAAACAGTTGTTAATCATTTTCCCGCAGTTGAAGATGTTTTAGAAAATAACAGTGTAAAAGTAATTAAAAAACCGGGTAAGGGGATAATTATTGAAGGAAATGAAAATAGTGTTCGGGATTGTTTTCGTTCGACGCTGTATTCCGAATATGTCGGTACAACTTTGACGGATAAGATTCGTACATTGGATAGTCTAGAAAATTATTGTTGTATAGCCGGTCGCATAATGGAATTGTTGAGTGAGAATAAGGGCATTAAATTTACTCAAAGGGATAAAACTTTAATACTTATCGCTTATATTATTTTTCGCTGTGCCGGCGGAAAGCATGCGGAAAATAAAGAAAATTTAAGGAAATTTTCCGGTACAGCTATTTATGATTGTTTGAAAGGCATCAAGGAACTTGCCGACTTGACGGAAAGCGATTTGTTATATTTTACAGGAATGGTTATTTCCGACGGTATGTTTGATTTGTCGGAAAATACCATCGTTTCGGCTAAAGATATTGAGGATGCGGAAGAAATTACGGAATATTTATTGAATAAACTTCAAGAGACACAACTTGTTGATATGCATAATAAAAAGGCATTTGTAGCCGGTTTACGAAAGCATTTAGCCAGTGCAATATGCCGATTGAAAAACGGAATTTTGGTAAATAACGAACTTATAGAACAAATAAAATATCGTATACCGCTAATGTATGAATTTACTAAGAAACAACTTTTGCAGTGCGAGGGGTGTTACGGGTTGGAGTTTAATGAAAATGAAATTGCCTATATTGCCATGTATTTAACCAGTGCCTATGAAGATTATTTGCGTGAAGAATTTAATTTTAAGGTTCTGTTGGTTTGTTCCTTTGGAGTGACAACCGGAGCAATCCTGAAGTCAAGAATTATGCAAGGTGTTCCCGAATGCAATGCGATCGGTCCGTTGAATATAAAGGAAGCAAAGGAGTATTTACAAAATCATAAAGTGGATTTGGTGGTTTCAACCGTTGATTTCCACGATGATGAGGTTAAATCCATTGTAGTTGGAGCATTGTTGTCAATTGAAGATATCAGTCTAATCAAAGAACGCTTATTGCAAATTTCTTATGATCATATGTGCTCCAAATTTTTGAATTCTTATAAAGAAACGCAGCAGAAAACAAAATTGTACATATCCGACACAATTGATAGAAACAGAATTAACATTGTGGAAAATGTTTCCTCTTGGCAGCAGGCAATAAAGATGGCCTCTGAGCCATTGATTGTCGACGGAAGTTTGGAAATGCGTTATGTTGAAGCGATGATTGAGGCAGTTGTCGAATATGGTAATTATATGGTATTGGTACCGGAAATTGCTTTTGTCCATGCCGGTATCAATGACGGAATCAATCGTGAATGTTCCTCAATACTTATTTCCAAAACGCCTATTCTTTTTGGAGTAAAGAATCCAAAATTGATCCGCGTAATTGTGGTAATGGGTATAAAAGATAAAAAGAGCACATCTTTGCTTAATAATGTATATATTTTAGAAAAAAAAGAAAATCGCTGTTTATTGGAAAAAGAAGATTTAACAGTTGAAGATGTATTAAAGATGCATGTATAGGAGAGGTACGGAAATGGAAGAAATTATTTCGTTGGGAAATATTCAGGTTCATCAGAATGCTGCCGATTGGCAACAGGCAATCAGAATTGCCGGTGAACCGTTGATTAGAGGGAAATCGGTTAAACCTGAACAGATTGAAAGTATGATTCGATCGGTTATCGATATGGGACCGTATATTGTGCTGATGCCTTATTTTGCTCTTGCTCATGCGGCTCCATCAAAGAATGTACTAAAAGATGATATGTCCATAGCGGTATTTGACAATGACATTTATTTTGGCAGTGATAATGATCCGGTCAGAGTTGTAATGTGTTTGGCTTGTACCGATGGGAAAAAGCATGTCGAGAAGTTGTCCAAAATAGCAAAAAAGTTGATGGACAGTGATGCCGACTTGTTAAATCGCTTGATGAAGGCAGAAAGCAGAGAGGAAATATTTGAATTGTTAAATAAGTAGTAATTAACGATTCAAAAAGATAAAAAGAAAGGAGGCGAGGACAATGGTTCCAAAGATTCAAACCGTTTGCGGTTTCGGCTGCGGTTCTTCGCTGATGTTGAGAATGAATATTGAAGACATAGCGAAGAAAAACGGTATTAAGATCGAAGCATTTTGCGGAGATGTGGGAACTTGCTTGTCTAATCCGTGCGATGTGATTTTTATTTCGAAAGAATTGGCACCGCGGATAATTGATCGTGCACAAGTTCCAGTAATCGTTTTAAAAAACTTCATGAACAAAGCAGAAGTTGAGGAAAAAGTTCTGGAGTATCTTAATTCGGTTAAAGAGTAAAAAAAAATAATAAAAAGGAGAAATTATGGCTATTTTAAATTGGATTATCAGTAATGTATTTGGTCAAGGTGCTATATTTTTGGCTTTGATCGCTTGCTTGGGTTTAATACTGCAAAAGAAGAAATTCTCAGAAGTATTACGCGGAACAATTATGACTTCTATCGGTTACTTTGTCTTGAATGCCGGTACAGGTTTAATTACCGGTTCGTCTATTGACGGTATTACCGGTGCTTTCGGTACAATGATGGGTTCTGCTTCGGCAGGAGCTAAAATTGATATGGGACAATTCGGTACACAGATCGGTATCGTAATGTTAATCGGTTTTGGTGTCAACTTATTAGTTGCTCGTTTTACTAAATTTAAGACCGTATTCTTAACCGGACATATGTTGTATTGGTTCCCATATGTATTTATTGCTGCCGGTGTTGATGCCGGGTTGAGCGGTGCACCGTTAATTATCTTGGCCGGAATTTTCACCGCTGTATACATGGTTGTATCACCTGCTTTAATGAAACCGTTCGTTAAAGAAGTAACCGGAGAAAAAGAAGCATCTTTTTCTATCGGACATCCGACAACTTGCTTATCGGTTGTTTCCGGTTTATTGGGCAGAGCATTGGGTGATAAATCTAAATCGGCAGAAGATATTCAAGTACCGGCATCATTGGGCTTCTTAAAAGAAATCTCTATTACCGGTTCATTGGCAATTGCTTTAACTTATATCGTAATGGTATTTGTATTAAAGGGTAGAGGATTGGATCCTTATACTGTTTGGTCAACAAGCTCACTATTCACTTATATTTTCACTCACGCTGTATACTTTGGTGTAGGTATGACTATTATGTTACAGGGTGTTCGTATGTTGATCGGTGAAATCGTTCCGGCATTTAAGGGTATTGCGGAAAAGGTTGTTCCTGATGCCATCCCGGCTTTGGATTGCCCGGTATTATTCGGTTATGCCCCTAATTCTTTAACCATCGGATTTATTGTTGCTTTGATTACTTCAACAATTACTATAATTGTTGTTAATAGTTTAGGCGTATTCCCAACAATTATTGTACCTTTAGTAACTACTTGTTTCTTTGAAATCGGTTGTGCGGCTATTGTCGGCAATGCTACAGGCGGATTGCGCGGTTGTATCATCGGTGCGGCAGTATGCGGTGTTTTAGCTGTTTTATTGGTTGGTTTCGGTTCATACTTCTTTATGAATACAATCAACGATTGGATGTTAGTATACGGTGGTCAGGACTTCTCATTGTGGGGAATCATTGAAGGACTAATTGCCAGAATAATTGCATAGTTTATGGAATTTAAATATATTTCTCGTATTAATGAATTAATTGATACGGTGATAAAAAATGAAAGTATCAATATGGAAAAGTGTGTGAATGTTTTATTTGAGTGCATTCAAAATCATAAATCCATTTATACTTTTGGAGCCAGTCATGCTGGAATATTAAGTGAAGAAATGTATTATCGTGCCGGAGGTTTGATGTTGATCAACCCGATATTTGCTCGGGAAATCATGTTGGACAATGAGCCGATTACTTTGACCAGCAAAATGGAACGCTTGATAGGCTATGGAACGGCTTTGATTAATTCGAAGGTTAAATTTGAACGGAATGATGTAATTATCATTCATTCTGTTTCCGGCAGAAATCCGGTGGCTTTGGAAATAGCCGAACAGGCTAAAAAAGATCAGGTGATCGTTATCGCCATTACCAATGTAGAATACTCTAAAACCGTTAAATCCAGACATGTTAACTGTAAACGTCTGTTTGAATTAGCTGATATTGTTTTGGATAATCATGGTGATGTCGGTGATGCTTGTGTGAAAATCGACGGTATTGAACAAAAAGTCGGACCATCATCAACCGTTATCGGAGCTATTATGGTTAATTCAATTATTGCGGCATTAACGCAAAAATTGGTAGATAATGGAATGGAAAATCCTCCGATTTTCTACAGTGCGAATATTGATGGCGGGGATCAATTGAATCAACAATTGTTTGAGAAATATAAGAGTTCGATACATTATAAGTATTAAATTTTATCAGAGATGCGAAACTGTTCGTATCTCTTTTTTTGATATGCTATTATTAATAAGAGGTAAGTGTGAAAAAAAGATGAGTAAAAGAGCACGACAAAAACAAGTATAAAGCCGCATAGATATTGACTATCATCCGGTGCTATTTAGTCAATTGATTAAATCAATGCTAAGTGTTCAGGCTCTAAGTTCTACTTGTTTGTGCTTGTAAGGATGACGGCGACTGATAAAAATTTAGGATATTTGTAAACAACAAATGGCCTACTCACCTCACTGTTCTCTGTAGTGTATCTATATCTCCTAAGCACAGTATATAGGAAAGAGGCAGATTTGACCAGTATTTTTCATTACCGGTTTGTGAAGGCGTAAGAAAGGCCGCCTTAATGGGTGAAAAAATGAAAGAAGCAGATTTATACTTTTCATCAATAACAAATATTATAAATACAAAAAATAATCTTATGTTGAAAAAATTGGCTGAAAGTCCGGAAAAATTTTCTCAAGCGGAAAAAAGGACTTCTGTTGAGGCTGTTGAGACTTGGTGTTCTTTTTTTAAGATAGATATCAGTAAGGAAAGTGTTGAAAAAATTATTGCTTCCGAGCCTTATTTATTAAATAAAGATGATCGGAAAGTATTTGAATTTTATGCGAGTCGCGAAGCAATATTTACCGCTTATGAAGTATTGGAATTGAACATTAATAATGTGACGCGCATATATTATAGATTACACAAGAAAAAACAATTGAATAATTCCGCATTGTTAACTGAAACTATTGCTCAATATCATAGAGCTTTAGCAGAAAAAGTATCTCCGTTGATCGCGGCTTTAACTTGCAGTTACCGAATTTTAGTCGGAGATGTTTTTTATGAAGATAATGAGTTGATGTCATTTTTATTATTGTTGTTACTTCTGAGTCAAAACCACTTTTATATCGGTCAATATGTTTCTTTGGAACGAAAGATTGCGGAATGTGGAGACAGCATTATAGCGAAAAAAAGCGTTGATATGAATAAATATATAGAATATATGTTGAATATTATTGCGGATGCTTATGTTCAAATAACTTGAGAAATATTTTTGATATTCTTTATATTTTGAATACAATTTACTTTTTTACCGAGCATATTGTAGTATAATCTTGAGTAGCGATTTTTAGATTTAATCGCTTAGAAGGAATTATGTATGGAAAAGAACAAAAAAGATAGAAAAGTAAATGAGTTCAATCCATTTAAAATGTTTGTTTGTCTTTTTGTCGCAATTGCATTTTTTATGAATTGTGCTTTTGCTAATGTTGCTTTCATGAAAGAAAATAAATATGATAGTAGTTTTGAAGCATCATCAACAGTTAAAAAGAATAATTCCGATGTACAACCGGGTATATTGAATATTTCCTTGCTTTATGGTGATGAAAAAAATCAAAGCGAATATCCTAATGGAGTGCATTATTATACACACAGTACAATGTCCGGATATATTCGCTTGGAGCCGAGTGATTTGGACCATGATTTGACTGATATAACGGTTACTCTGTCGATGCCGAAGCAGTATGTGGAGAAGGATTCTGTCAGTATACCTAAGTTCAATATAGATTCTTCGAATACCAAATATGAGATTTTACCGGTTACGGAAGATGAGAATAATTACAGTATCAGCATTCATTTCGATGTATATGACAAAACACAAACATTGGTTTTACCGTTTATGCTCAGTTTTTCGGATGATGTGGTTCCCGATAATTATCAATTGCCGGTAACGGCTTCAACCTCTTGTAGCACAGAGTCTACAACACCTAATATTTATAAACCGTTGTATAAACAGTGGGGAATCGAAAAATTTGTTAATTCCAATAATTTGGCTGCATTCTCTCGCGATGGAGCGGAAGTGGTAGTTACTCCGTTAGAGGAAAACGGTAATCCGTATTTGGATGATTTGACTTATGTTGATTTTGCGTTTGTAGTCAATAACTATACGAATGTCAATTGTTCATTAAACGATTTTCGTGATGCCTGTCAGGTAACATTGACGGATGTTTTACCTAATTATATTGATAAAGATGGTGTAAAACGTGTTGCGATATTCGATGCCGATAAGAATCCCGGATGGCAATTAAGCAGCGATAATACGACTGTATCAAAAACTTATTACGGTAGGAATTCTGCGGACATTCTTCTGCAAATATATGCCGATGAATTGCATCTGCGTTTCCCGGGTTTATCGTTTAATAGAGATAATGATGGTAATTTGTTTGCTGATTTGGACAACAAAGTTCAGCTTACAGCTGTTCCAAGCAATGAATCCGAAGGGGAAACCCATCCTACGGCAGAAGATGCTTTGCGCTTTCGAATGACTAATGATTTGTCGACAAATGGCATATTCACTAAAGCTGCCACAAAGGGTAATATCTATGATGTTGAGTCTTATAAAACCAACCCTTATCCTTGGGGAATATATTTAGGGAATAATAAAATACAGCCTTTACAACATATTATTATCCAAGATCGCAAAATTGTTGAAGATGATAAAGTAATTTTGGAAGGAATGGATGAGGCTCTTAAATTTGTCAGTCTGCAATTTAATACGAGTCTTTCTAAATTTAGAGATGCTCAAACTTATGCTGATGTAATAGATCGAGTTGTGGCTTACTACGCTGATGGGACAACTCAAAATTACTATGTAACAAATGCTGATGATCATGGTAATTTTATTGTAACTTTTGATGTCGATAAAGAATGTGTGGGTTACGACATTATTTTCCATGATGATTATAAACTTTATTATGACGAAAAAGTAAATCTTACCGCTTATACTGTTTACCGAGATCCAAAAAATACACATGTTCCGAATAATACCGATAAGATAACATATCAAAATATTTCTCGTCTTGTTACCTCCTATACAAAGGATAATAAAACGATATATCAATATTTGAAAGCCGGACATTATTATGATATGTTTCCGAGTGTAGAGAAACTGGCGGTTAATAAATTGACTCTTTGTAATAATGAGACTCAAAAACTTTGGGGCGGCGGTGGAAATCATGTCGGTGATGTGTATTTCTATCTTATTCAATTGAGCGGAACTTTGTTGGAATCTGATGTAAAAGAATATCAAGATATTCGAATCGTTGATCTTTTACCGGAGGGAGTTACTTATGAAAAGATTTACCTTATTCAACAAGCCAATTCAGTCGGTTCGATACTAGACGGCAAAGAGAATTATCAGCCGGAAATTATTGAAAACTATCGTAATTCCGGTCGTACAGCCGTTATTTTCCATCTCAATGCGGAAAATTTACAAAAAGCATTAAAGTCACCGCCTACTGATATCTATTTTGGTGTGAGAATTGATGAAGATGCTCATCCGGGAACTATTCGCAATGAAGTATATGTAGTAGGGGATAATTTGGATGAATATCAGGAATCTGTCGGTTCAACGGAAGATATTTATGATTTGAACAATAACGGCAGAACAGATGATAAAGTTGCTTATAGTTTCTCCGATGCTGTGATTATTACCTCGGAGTCGGTTTTTGCGGAGAAATTTATTGCTCCGGCCGGATCAGAGCACTGGAATAAGCATGGTCTTTCAATTAAAGCGGGAACAGACTTTGATTATTTGTTAAAGGTAACTAATGAAACAAATGTTAAATATACCGGTTTAACTGTTTACGATGTTCTGCCGCAAATTTCGGATATGGACATTTTTGGCAACTCATCGCGAAATTCGGAATTCAGAGTTTATTTGCGTGATTATATTAATGCACCGGGATATACGGTTTTCTATACTACCAGTGATGAGGTTTATAAAGAATCAATGCATGATATGGTAAATGCCGATATATGGACAACAACAATCGATGATTTGGCAAAGGTTACGGCTTTTAAGTTGGTAGCTGATAAAAATACGGTTTTAGCCGGACAATCAAGTTTTCAAGTGCGTATTCCGGTCAAAGCCGCTTCCGAATATGATAGAACTTTCTTAGAAGAAAAGATTGATACGGATCAAGAGACGGGTACAATGACTTATGTAGAAGCAGTCAACTCTTTCGGTTATAGTGCCGACCAAATGCGTAAAGAAAAGGAATCTAACAGTGTGTGGGCCAGAATACCTTTTGCCGGTTTCTATCTGCAAAAAACGGATGGAAATAACGGTAAGCTGCTTGCCGGTGCTGAATTTACATTAGAATGTAAAGAGAACAATTACAGTTTCACTGCTGTCAGCGATGAGCAAGGAATGATTCATTTTGATGAGTTAATTGAAGGAACTTACATTCTCAAAGAAACAAAAGCTCCGGAAGGATACAAGATTAATGCTGAACCGATCACGATAACAATTACTCAGAATTCTCTGACCGGGGAATATACTGTTGCATTCGGGGAAAATACAGAAACGGGAACTTCATCCGATCCGTTAATGATAGTAAACTATGCTATTGATTCTCCTGTTGCGCCGGATACCGGTGACGGGAATATTTGGTTAATCTGTTCTGTAAGTGTTATTTCTGTTTCTTTAGCTGCTATTCTTTTCTGCTTAAAGAAACATTTTGAGTAAAAAAAATTAAGTAAATAAAAAGTGCGTATTTCTGTAAAAAATACGCATTTTATTATCTGGTATTTACTATAATTGCTTATTTACAGCTTTTAATAAAGGAATAATGATAGCAGTAAAGAGAACAGATAAGATGATGCCGCTTAAAATTTTCAAGGGCAAAGCGGAGAATAATAAAGCCGAATTGTAATAACCATATATTTTACTGTCGATAAATAAGGCCAAAGTATTAAGAGCCGTAACGGTCAAACAACCGACAATCGAAATCAATAATATGTCTTTTTTGTTTAAAATAAATTCTTTCTTTTCACTGAGATAACCAATCAACAGTCCGGAGATGCTGTGAGGCAATATCCATAAAACAGTGGTGGCGGTAAATCCGTATTGTGAAAAGAATAATTGATAGATACAACTTCCTAAAGTTGCGACAGTAAAACCTACTTTACTGCCGAAGAGAAAACCGGCGACCAAAATAGGCAATGCTTCAAAAGTAAATTTGAAGTATTGGATTTTTACGGGTGTTAATATGGCCAGTACAACATATAGGGCTGTAAGCATGGCTATGGTAGTAATTCTTTTAGTTTTCATAATTTCTTCTTTTTGCGGCAAGAGCTAAATGATTAATTAAAACGGCATTGGTGATTGTTCCAACACCAAAAGGAACGGGAGTGATATTCTCAACTAAGTCTTTAACTTCATCAAACAAAACATCACCGCACATTTTTTGTTTTTGTTCGCTGTAATTGATTCCGACATCAATGACTGTCTGTCCTTGTCGAAAATAAGACTTGTCAAAGACTTCCGCTTGCCCTACAGCGGCAATGACTATGTCGCTGTTAAGAGTATGTTCGCGAATATTTTGGCTGTGAGAGTGGCAAACAGTGATTGTGGCATTACGATTAAGCAATAGCATGCTTAGCGGTTTACCTACGGTCATACTTCTGCCGATAATCGTCACATTTTTTCCGGTGACATCAATGTTATAATAATCCAACAGTTCTATTACGGCTTGAGCAGTGCAGGGAATAAAACAGTCTTCTTTATTTAAAAAGGCGGCAGTAACATTTAACGGATTAGTGCCGTCAATATCTTTATTGATGTCAATGATTGACGAACTTTCGTGTGGATACAATTGATTGAGCAAGATAATGCCGTCAATGTTTTTGTTTTTATTGCACTTATCTATTTCTTGCAGGTAATTATTTATATTTGTATCCTCATTAATAATAATAGTATTACAGGAAATATTAAAGTCTGCACATCTTTTGTAGATTTTTTTTTCATAGGCGATATCATCGCTTTTGTTCCCACAGCGCAGAATGGCCAGATGAGGTTTTAGGGATAATTTTTTTAATATTTCATTTGTTCTGTCGTTGATTTTATCGGCAACAGCTTTTCCTTTTAAGATATTAGTCATTTTTTATCCTTTCGCATACTTTAATATATATGTCCATTGCTTTTTGACTGTAAGTATGTAACAGCAATTCGGCTTGATTTTCAATTTCATTTTTAAAATTGAGATCTTTAATTTTAACAGTATTGACCATAATGTTGATGAATTCGCCATATAAAGCGCCGTGTGCTAACATTGCTCCGGTAGCAGCGTCGGATAATACGATGATGCTGCCTAATTGAGCATATTTTTCCAACAGATCAATGACTTTAGCGGTGTTTGATAACAGGCTGAACGGAGATAAGGCAGCTTGCTTGTATCCTTCTTGCAGGAGTTGTTCCCTGTCGCAAACATCTTTGTTTAGTTTATAAGCTTGCGAAAGAGGATAAAAAGCTTTTTGATCATCTTCGATACCTTTTAAAAGTTTGGCGGTTAATGTTTCGGTTTCAGTCATCAATTCTGCTAATTGTTCTTTATTTTGAGCATATTTCTTTTTATTTACGGTTAATGAACCGACCATTTGACCTAAAGCGGAGGCTAAAGCGGCTACTAAAGCACAGGCTGAACCTCCTCCCAAGGGCTTGTCGGAAGATAAATCATTAACAAAATCTCTAATTGTTTGTTCACACATATTTTAAAATAACCCCATTATTCTTCCTTCGGTATCGATATCGATATTTTCGGCGGCCGGTACTTTCGGCAATCCCGGCATTGTCATAATATCTCCGCAGTAAGCAACGATAAATCCGGCTCCGGCAGACACTTTAAAGTTTTTTACGGTGATTGAAAAACCGGTCGGTGCGGCTAACAGTTTCGGATTATCGGAAAGGGAATATTGCGTTTTGGCAATACATATCGGTAAATTATCATAACCGTTTTCTTTAATTTGTTTTAATTGTTTCTTGGCTTCATCACTGTAAAGCACCTTATCACCGTGATAAATTTTTTGACATAGTGCATTTAATTTGTTTTCAACGGTTTCCTGGCAATCATAAAGGAAAGCAAAATTGTTGTCTTGTTGACAGAGTTTTATTACTTCCTCAGCTAAATCCAAACCGCCTTTTGAGCCATTTGCCCAAACATCGGATAGAACAACTCTTGTGTTTAATTGTTGACATTTATCGATTATAAATTGAATTTCTTCCGGACTGTCATCCTTAAAAGCATTGATAGCGACAACTACCGGCAGATGATAAACATTGCGGATATTATTTAAATGAGCTAACAAATTCGGTAAGCCTTTTTCTAAAGCAATTAAATTCTTTTTACTTAATTCATCTTTTTTTATTCCGCCATGGAATTTTAAGGCTCTGACGGTGGCAACTAAGACAACAGCATCCGGTTTTAAACCGGCACTGCGACATTTGATGTCGAAAAACTTCTCGGCACCGAGATCGGCAGCGAATCCGGCTTCGGTTACGGTGTAGTCGGCTAATTTCAAAGCGGTTTTTGTCGCAATAACGGAATTGCAGCCGTGAGCGATATTCGCAAACGGTCCACCGTGAATTATTACCGGTGTACCTTCTAATGTTTGTACCAAATTCGGTTTTATAGCATCTTTTAAAAGAACGGTCATTGCTCCGTTGGCTTTTAGTTGAGCTGCCGTAACCTCTTTATTGTCATAAGTATAACCGATGATTATTTTTCCTAAACGACTTTTTAGATCTTGCAGGTCTTCTGCCAAACATAGAACAGCCATAACTTCACTGGCAACGGTTATTTCAAAACCGGCTTGGCGAACGATTCCGTTGGCTTTACCTCCTAAACCGATAATAATTTCTCTTAATGCGCGATCATTCATATCCACTACTCTTTTAAAAGTAATTCTGCGCGGATCAATGTTTAGGGCATTTCCTTGTTGCAGATGGTTATCGATCATTGCACTTAATAAATTACAGGCGGCACTTATAGCGTGGAAGTCACCGGTAAAGTGTAAATTGATGTCTTCCATCGGAACGACTTGGGCATAACCTCCTCCGGCAGCTCCTCCTTTTAATCCGAATACCGGTCCTAAAGAAGGCTCACGTAAAGCAGCGATTGTTTTCTTGCCTAAAGAAGACAGAGCGTCGGCTAAACCGATGGAAGTTGTGGTTTTGCCTTCTCCGGCCGGGGTAGGGGTAATCGCAGTAACTAAAATAAGTTTTCCGTCAGGTTTATTTTCTAAGTCTTTTAACAACTGATTGTTGATTTTGGCTTTGTATTGACCGTACATTTCCAAATATTTGTTTTCTATTTCCGCTTTTGCGGCAATTTCGGCAATAGGTTGCATAGAGCAACTTTGAGCAATTTCAATATCTGTCATAGGAATCATTCCTTTCTGTATATTATTTAAATTGTATAATTTTATAGGATAGTAAGCAAGAATGAAAATAATGTTGTTTGACTGCTTGAAAAGTCTACGAAAAGTAGATTGAAAAAGTAAAGCGTTTTCTTTATAATTAAAAATGTATAAAGATAACTTTATATAATAGAAAGGTGCAAGAGTAATGAAAAAAATATTATTTGTGATTTTATTATTTATGCTGTGCGGTTGTACAAATAACAATATCAAATTAGAGGATAATGTTGATAAATTGAATGACCAATCAAAGCAGTTCTTTTCTTTAAATGATGAGACAAGTTACGGTGAACATTTTCAGATAAAAGCGGAAATAGAGAAAAGCGATGATAAGGAAGCAACTGTGGAAAAAGAGAGAACTGTGCATAATTATTATTACACTCTTTATATTTTGCCGATATATGAAGAGAGTATACATTTAAAGGATATTAAAATTACCGTTGGCAATGATAAGGTTACAAAGTTATTGAAAGATAACGGAATACTGTTGCCTAATTATGATCTACCTTATTTCCAAGCAGCCAAAGAAGAAACCAAATTAGAAGATTATACCTGTCAGAAAGTTACATTTTCTGTAAGTATTTATGATGATTTGTTGGTGGAATATAATCTAACGGAAGAGGAATTGGATAAATCTTTATCATCGATAAATGTTTATTTGAAATATAATTTGTCTGCGGAAGATACAGTCGTTACCGAAGCAACATGGATGGAATAAAGGAACTGCTTGTGCGGTTCCTTTTGTGAATATATCATAAAAAAGCATTTAAATGTGCTATAATTTTTGTGATTATTTATTGATGTTGTGGAGGTATTTTTATGGCGCGTCCAAATTTTCCTAAAAGGGCAATTGTAACCGGCGGTATGCCTTACGGTAATAAGACACTGCATTTCGGTCATGTCGGCGGTATGTTTGTTCATGCAGATGTTTATGCTCGTTTTTTAAGAGACAGAATCGGAAAAGATAATGTTATTTTTGTTAGCGGTACGGATTGTTACGGTTCACCTATTGCGGAGGGTTATCGCAAGAAATGTGAAGCCGGTTTTACAGGTACTATTGAAGATTATGTAATGGCTAATCATTTGCAGCAAAAGAATACTTTGGAAGACTATGAAATATCTTTGGATATTTTCGGTGCCAGCGGATTGGGAGATACAAAGGAAATTCATCAGGAAGAAACCAATGAGTTTATCACTACTTTATATAAAAACGGTTGGTTGGAGAAAATGGTTACCAAACAGTTCTATGATCCGAAAGCTAAGTGTTTTTTGAACGGACGGCAAGTTGTCGGTAAATGTCCGATTAAGGGTTGCCAATCGGAGAAGGGTTATGCCGATGAGTGCGAATTGGGTCATCAGTATATGCCGGAGGATTTAATCAATCCGAAGAGTACATTGAGCGGAGAAACTCCGGAAATGCGTGATGTTGTCAACTGGTATTTCAAGTTGACGGAATGTTACGATTTGTTGGAGAAATATGTTGATGATATCGCGACTAAACCGAATGTGCGCAGGATCGTTTGGGAAACAATGAAGGAATCATTGGCTAAACCGATTATCTATATTCGTAAGGAAGGCATTGAAACTTATAAGGAAATAAAAGATGAACTTCCTGAACACATTTGTTCATCTTTGGAAAATGTTAAAGACAGTTTTACTGTTGAATTTAAAACTTTAAAGGACAGAGAAAATGCTTGCACTGTCTTGACCGAAAACGGTATAAGATATCGTACAGGGAAAACATTGGTGCCTTTAAGACTTACCGGTAATATCGAATGGGGTGTTAAAGCTCCTTCTCTTGAAGGTGAGCAAGGATTGACGGTTTGGGTATGGCCGGAAAGCTTGTGGGCTCCTATTTCTTTCACTAAGGCTTATTTGAAGAGAAAAGGTTTTGATGAAAATAAATGGAAAGATTATTGGTGCGATCCGCAAGCAGAAGTATATCAATTCATCGGACAGGATAATATTTATTTCTATGGTGTTGCACAGATGCCGATGTTTATGGCTCAGCAGGGAAAAGATGATTTGTCCATTCATCCGGCAAAAGGACAATTGCAGTTGCCGACTTTGGTTGCCAACCATCATATTTTGTTCTTAGATAAAAAAGCCAGCAGTTCATCGGCAGTTAAACCGCCGATGGCAGAAGATTTGTTGCAGTACTATACTGCCGAACAATTACGGGCGCATTTCCTTTCTTTGGCGTTAGCCAATAAATCGGTAAGTTTTATGCCGAAGGTATTGAATCCGAACGCTAAAGAGAATGAAGCCGATCCGGTATTGGCTCAAGGTAATTTATTTACCAATGTTTTAAACAGACTTGCCCGCAGTTGTTTCTATTCGACGCAGAAATATTATGACGGTATACTTCCGTATGGTGAAGTAAGTCCGGAGGTCAAACAAATTGCTCAAAAAGCAATTTTGGATTATGAACAGATGATGTATCGCTTTGAACTGCATCAAATATATAATGTTTTGGATACATATATTCGTCAGGCGAATAAGTATTGGGCAAAGAATTCCAATGCTGCCGACAAGAATAATGATGAACAATTACGCAAACAAACATTAATTGATTGCTTCTACATGTTGAGAGTCGCAACAGTATTATCTCATCCGATTATGCCGTCGGGATGTGAAAAAACTGTTGAGTATTTGAGAGTGAACAAAGAAAAATTCTTTAATTGGGATTATATTTTTGAGGATTTATATTATTTTATTGATGATGATAAGCAGAATCACAGCTTAAAACAATTGGCTGAAAAAGAAGACTTCTATGTTAAACATCCAAGTCAATTTATGTAAGGGAGGACTTATGGATTATCAACAATTAGCGAATTTGTTATTTCCTGATTTGGAACACGATTGGCAATACTATATGGATAAATACCCGCAAAGAAATTTGCCTAAGGGAGCAGAGGTATTGCGAATGGCTCCTTCACCGACCGGGTTTATTCATTTGGGTAATTTATATGGTGCATTGGCCGATGAAAGAGTGGCTCACCAAAGCAACGGTGTTTTCTATTTGCGTATTGAGGATACGGATTTAAAGAGAAAAGTCGAAGGTGCGGTAGAAACTGTCATTTCTTGTTTTGACTATTTCCAAATATATTTTGATGAGGGAGCCAACCATCAACCGGAGGGCAATTACGGGCCGTATTATCAGAGACAGAGAGCTGAAATTTATCATGCTTTCGCCAAAAAGTTGGTTGCTGAGGGCAAGGCTTATCCTTGTTTCTGTTCGGAAGAAGATTTAAATAAATTGCGTCAACAACAGAGTGATTTAAACGAAGCAACCGGTTATTACGGTAAATGGGCTAAATGTCGTAATTTAACTTTGGAAGAAGTTAAAAAGCATTTGGAAAACGGAGATAGTTATGTCATCAGAATGCGTTCGACCGGTAATGCCGAAGTACAACATATTTTCCATGATGAGATTAAAGGTGATATTACGGTTCACGAAAATGACCAAGATGTTGTATTATTGAAAGCCGACGGTATTCCTACATATCATTTTGCTCACGCTATTGATGATACATTGATGCATACTACGATTGTTATGCGCGGTGAGGAATGGTTAGGTACTTTGCCGGTACATTTGGAGTTGTTCAAGATGTTGGGATTCCCACAACTTAAATATGCTCATACAACGGTTTTGATGAAAATAGATGAAACCGGAACAAAGAGGAAGCTTTCTAAGCGTAAGGATCCGGAATTGTCTTTGGATTATTATCGTCAATTGGGTTATCATCCTTACGCAGTTAAATTATATTTGATGACTTTATTGAACTGGAATTTTGAACAATGGTATTTGAAAAATCCGGATACGGATTTAAACGAATTTAAGTTCTCTTTGGATAAAATGGGACAGTCGGGAGCATTGTTTGATTTGGATAAATTGAACAATATATCTAAAACTTATTTGTCTAAATTTACTTTGGAACAGATGAAAGATTATTTGCGTACTTTTGTCCAGACTTATCATCAAGATGATTATGCTTTATATTTCGGTAACGAGGAATATCTAGATAAAATTTTGACTTTAGGTATGGGTTTAAATCTTAAAAAGAGAAGAAAAGATTATGATTATGCTTCACAGATTTTACAGTCCATTGATTTGTATTATCATCACAAACTGATTGATGAGTTTAAGCAAGATAAACAGGAAGTTAAAAATATTTTAACGGCATTCTTGGCAAGTTATGATTACAATGATGATAATAATGCTTGGTTTGAAAAGCTAAAGAAAATTGCTTCAGATAATGATTATCAGACTGATATGAAGGCTTATAAAGAAAATCCTGACGGATATAAGGGCAGTATTGCCGATGTATCGGAAATTGTCCGTATTGCTGCAACGGGACAAAAAAATACGCCTGATTTATGGACGATTATGCAGATATTGGGTAAACAAGAAACAATCACCAGAATCGAAAAGGTTTTAAAGGAGTTGGACTAAGATGCGCTACGCTTCATTTTTGAAGAAGCAGGACACGATCGGTCTTGTCGCTCCTTCTTTTGGCGTCAGCGGTTATCCATATCAAGAAAGATTTGAACATGCTTGTAAAAAATTCACTAACTTGGGCTATAAGATCAAGCAGAGTGAATGTCTTTATGGTATTGATAAAGCGGCAAGTGCTCCGAGTAAAGTCAGAGCTGAACAGTTTATGCAGATGTATTTGGATTTGGATACGGATTTTATCATTTCGGTTGCCGGAGGAGAGTTGATGATGTCGATACTTACTTATATTGATTTTGATACTTTAAAGTATGCTAAGCCAAAGTATTTTATGGGTTATTCCGATAATACCAATTTGGTATTTACTTTGCCTATATTGACCGATACTGCTGCTATTTACGGTAGTAATTTCGGAAGTTTCGGTATGGCTAATTGGGATAAGTCCTTGCAGGAATGTTATGATTTGATTACCGGTAAACGAAAAGAATTTTCTTCTTATGAACAATATGAAATCAATGATTTGTCGCATCAGGAAGGTAAAGCCTTATGTGGTTATAATTTGGAGGCAAAAGTTGAATACAAAACTTTAGACGGAAAAGATGTTGATATCAAGGGAAGACTTGTCGGCGGATGCTTGGACATATTGGTTTCTTTATGTGGCACTAAATACGGACAAGTGGAGAAATTCATCGATAAATATCAGGATGATGGTTTCATTTGGTTTTTGGAGGCCTGCGATCTGAATGTTTTAGCTCAGAGCAGAGCTTTGTGGCAATTAAGACAAGCCGGGTGGTTTAAATACTGCAAAGGAATTTTATATGGGCGGGCTGTCCACAGTGATGATTGTTTCGGATACACATTGGTTGATGCCTTAAAAGACAATTTAGCAGATTTAAATATTCCGATTGTATATGGCTGTGATTTCGGCCATATTCCTCCAAGTTGGACATTAATTGCCGGGTCGGTTGCTCATTTTACTCTACAAGAGGATAGAGCACAAATTGAATTTGAATTAAAACAATGATAAAAGCGATATTATTTGATTTGGACGGCGTGCTTATCGACAGTGAATATCGAACGATTTCCATTAAGAAAAGATTGTTGGAAGAGTACGGATTT
This sequence comes from Erysipelotrichia bacterium, assembly GCA_030525245.1. Classification (GTDB taxonomy): domain Bacteria; phylum Bacillota_I; class Bacilli_A; order Erysipelotrichales; family Erysipelotrichaceae; genus UBA1783. The sequence goes on along the minus strand of JAUNFB010000005.1, from coordinate 32,238 downwards.
ACGGTTGATGATCAATTAATACAGAAGTTGGCAGGAAAAAAACTGAATAATATCTTGCCGCAATTATTTCCTGATTTTGATAAAACGGAACAATTGTTGTTGCAATATCAGCATCGGGCATATGATAATATTGATTATTCCTTGTTGGAGATGCCTAAGGCTACAAGTGTTCTAAAGCAGTTGCATAAGAAATATCGTTTAGCTTTGGTTACGGCCAGTGATAAAGAAAAATTGAAGCAAGTATTTGCTCAATTGCATTGGGAAAATATTTTTGATGTTGTTGTCGATGCAGACAGTAAACTGCCCGCAAAACCGAATCCTGAGGTATATTTGCAAGCTATGCAATTGTTAAAGGTGAAAAGTGATGAGTGTGTGGTTGTAGAAGACAGCACAAATGGTTTAATGGCGGCTAAGGCGGCGATGGTTAAAGTAATTGCTAAAAGAGAACAACGGTATAATATTGATCAGTCATTAGCTGATGAGTATATAGATAATTTAGAGGAATTGCTTGAGGAGGATTTTTGATGAGTAAAGTTTATTTCAGTAAAGAAATTAGTGCCGAGAAAGTTTTACAGATGGCAGAATTGGTTAAAAACAATTTAAACGGCAGGATTGCGGTTAAAGTTCATTCGGGTGAAGCGGGAAACCAAAATTTTTTACATCCTCAATTTTTTAAACCGACGATTGAGTATTTTAATGGGACTGTAATTGAGTGTAACACCGCTTATGGCGGAGCTAGAAACACTTCGGAAAAACACATCAAGTTGCTGAAAGATCATGGATGGAGTGAGTATTTCAATGTCGACTTATTGGATCACAGTGGACCTGATTTGCAGTTGTCCATTGAAAACGGATGGCAATTGGATAAAAATTATGTAGGAAAAGATATTGTGAAATATGATTCGATGTTAGTATTGTCTCATTTCAAAGGTCATCCGATGGGTGGCTTTGGCGGTGCGTTGAAACAATTGTCAATCGGGTGTGCGTCATCAGCCGGTAAGGCTTATATTCATTCTGCCGGTAAAACTACTGATCCGGATAAATGTTGGGCATTAAATACACCGCAGGATGATTTTTTAGAAGCAATGGCCGATGCTGCCGGCAGTGTAGTAAAATATTTCCATGGAAATATTGCCTATATTAATGTTATGGCAAATTTATCTGTCGATTGTGATTGCTGCGCAATTGCCGAAGATCCTTGTATGAAAGACATCGGTATTTTAGCTTCCGACGATCCCGTAGCAATCGATCAAGCTTGTGTGGATTTGATATACAGCAGTAAAGATCCGGGAAGAGATCATTTTGTGGAAAGAATTGAAACCAGAAATGGTTTGCATACATTAGAGGCTGCCGCAAAGCATAATGTCGGAAGTCGTCAATACGAATTAATTGAATTGCAATAATACTTAATAGAGTAAAATCGATACATATGTATCGATTTTATTTTTGGAAATAGAGCAGTATCAAAAATGCTGAAAGTAATGATGAAGGTGGTTATAACGATTTTATAGAAACAGATCATTTCGGGAAAAAGTTATACGCAAGATAAAACGGAATACCGAAAGCAGGAAAAGTAAATAAACGAGTCTACTGAAATTTCAGCAGACTCGTCAGCATTCTTTTTCTAATAATCGGTGATATATTTTTTCTAATTCCTTATTATCCAACAGTAAAGGTACCGGATAAAGAGGATTGGCCTCTTTATCTGCCTGTCTAGCTAAATAAGGGATATCTTCCGCTTTTAATTCTTTTATTTTATGCGGAATATTTAATTGAGCGTTCAGATTATTTAAGTTTTGTAGAAATATTTGTTGTGCTTGCTTTTGAGGTGTATTTTGCGGACACATCTGACAAATGACAGCTAATTGAGCTAATTGCTTTTGGCAGGTATTGCCGTAAGCCTCTAATACATAGGGGAGAATGACAGCATTAGCTAAACCGTGGGAGATGTCATATTTACCGCCGAGTGAATGGGCGATAGCATGGACATATCCGACATAAGAGCGGGTAAATGCACAACCGGCTTGGTAGGAAGCCAATAACAAGTTTTTTCTTGCGGCGATATCATCGCCGTTTTGATAAGCCTTGGGAAGATTTTCAAAAATCAATTTGACTGCACTTTCTGCTTCTTTTCTTGTATAGGCGGTCGTTGATTGACCGATATAGGCTTCAACAGCATGAGTTAAAGCATCTAAACCGGTTGTGGAAGTAAGTTTCGGTGGCAAGCTCAATGTCATTTTCGGGTCTAAAACAGCATATTGCGGAATTAAACAAAAATCATTTATCGCGTATTTATGTCTGGTATCACTGTCAACGATAACAGAGGCTACAGTTGTTTCACTGCCGGTACCGGCAGTTGTCGGTATGGCAATTAACAGAGGTAATGATTTATGTACTTTCAAGATGCCTTGCATCCGATTAAGAGTTTTATGCGGTTGAACAACCATGGCTCCGACTGCTTTGGCACAATCCATGGCTGAACCGCCACCTAAGCCGATGATACAGTCACACTTTTTTTGTTGATAGAGATCTTTTGCTTGGATAACATTTGCGGTTGTCGGATTGGGAACGGTTTGATCGTAGATTACACAGGCGATATCTTTTTCTTTCAGTATCTGTGCTAATTTGTCGGTTAAACCTAATTTGACGGAAGTTTTGCCGGTAACCAGCAGGCAATTGTGACAATTGCCTGCCTGTATGGCTGTCGGTATTTGTTCCATGGAATTTAATATTTTCGGTTGCCGGTAAGGCATAAGCGGTAATATGATCCGAAATATTTGTTGATATATTCGGCAATATATTTTTTTAAGTTTATTCATAAGTTTTCTCTATAGATAGTGATCGAAGTAATCGGAGATTAACTTCCTTAATTCTTCTTTATTGGCATTGAATTTATTCAAGCTGTCGAGCGATTTTTGTCGTTGTTCTTCGATAAAATTATTTAACTTCTGATTAAAAGGATTGCTTTCGACTTTTTTTAGCTGTTCGTTATATTTGATTTCAAACAATAGACGATTTTCCTGTGCTTTTTCTAATCCGTTAGCCAATTGAGCCCACATCGCAAAGAAATTATCTTGTAAATCCATTGATTTTCGACCTTTTTCTTCATAATGGTAATTTTTTAATATTTCTTGATATCTTTCAACCGCTTTTTTAACAGCATCTTCCCAAGATAAATATAATTGTTGTTGTGCATGTTCTCCTATTTGATGATAGAAGTTGACATTACTATTGTTTTGAATTAGTACTTTTGCTAAGCTGTCGGCATTCTCTTCTATTTGAATAACATTTTGATTATCAATCGTGTCTTCGGCAGCACAACTTCCTTTAATTAAAATTGTTCCTAAACCGGCTGCGGCGGCCTCTCTTACAACAATACCGTTAGTATCAAAAGTGGAAGGAAACAAGAAAACATCGCAGGAAGAAAAGATGTCTTTGAGAATTTTTCTGTCTGAAACAGCACCGGCAAAAATGCATTTATCAGTTAAATCCTGATCGATCACATATTGTTGTACTTCTTTAATATCACCGCCGTCACCGACAAAGAGCATTCGAAAATCTTGATTGGCATTTTTCTTTTGTCTTAGAGCATCAATGATAATTTTTAATCCTTTATACCACATCATTCGACCGACAAAAAGATAAATCGGCAGATCATTAGGTAAATCGTATTTTTTCTTTATAGCCTCGATATCTTCGGAAGAAGATTTTCCTTTGGTAAAATCGACGCCGTTATGCATGACGGTATACTCACCTTTGAAACCCAAAGATTTCAAGTTTTCTCCGGCTCCTTGAGATACTACCCAAATATCATCGCAGGCTTCAATATTTTCTATCAGCAATTTTATTGCGGCTTCCTGAATCAATTTAGAATTTACTGCTCGGGCGATGTCGATATCGAATTTGGTGTGATAAGTGAAGACAATCGGTTTATGGATTTTATCTCTTAATATTCGGGCTAAAAATGTTGAAGCTACCGGACAATGGCTGTGTAAAATATCGGTATTTTCATTGTTGAATTTATTCAGATAGTTTAAATCAAAAGGTAAACCAGCTCGATAACCGACCATTTTTGTTGTGTCTACACTCGGATATCTTAAAACTTGAAAATCATAATTATCTTTTACATTAGGATATTCCGGTGTGGCAACAATTACATTACCGTAATATTTTTGAATTATTTTACTGTAGTTGACTACGGCATTGGCAACGCCGTCTATTATCGGTGGGAAGGAATCGTTAAGTAAACATACATTTAATTTTTTGCTCATAAATAACCTCACACTTACTATTATAGGAAAAATATTTGATATTTTCTACTTGCTTGAGAACAGTGTAAATTCTTTCTTTTGGGAAAACGTTATCATCTTGTTGATAAAATATTATGTGTTATACTCTTAAAGTAATTCATTCGTATAATCTCGCTAATATGGTGCGAAAGTCTCTACCTTGAAACCGTAAATTATCAAGACTACGATGGAATCTGCTTTTTTTAGTGGTTCTGTCTGAGGCGATAGAATTACTAGAAATAGGAGGAACATATATAATGTTCGAAAAGTTTTTTAAGTTGAAAGAGAATAAAACGACTTTTTCGACGGAAGTAATGGCCGGATTGACCACTTTCTTTGCGATGGCTTATATTATTGCGGTTAATCCATCATTATTATCTCAGTCAGGAATGGAATGGGGAGCAGTCTTTTTAGCAACTATCATTGCTTCAATTATCGGGACTTTGGTAATGGGGTTAGTTGCCAATGTACCTTATGCTCAGGCTCCGGGAATGGGCTTGAATGCTTTCTTTGTTTACACCGTATGTTTTACTTTGGGTTTTACTTGGCAACAAGCATTATCAATGGTATTTTTATGCGGAGTTATCAATATTGTTATTACGGTAACTAAATTGAGAAAACACATTGTTAAATCAATTCCGCAAAGTTTACAGAACGCTATCGGTGGCGGTATCGGTGTATTTGTGGCTTATTTGGGATTATTGAATGTGGGCTTTATCAATTTCTCTTCCGGTGTTCCGTCAATTGCGACATTTAATCAACCGACATTATTTGTCTTTATTATCGGTTTATTGGTAACGGTAGTTTTGGTACTTTTGAAAGTCAAAGGAGCAATTTTAATCGGTATTTTGGTAGCTACTTTAGTAGGCATTCCTTTCGGTGTAACTTCTATCAGCAGTTCGGTAAGCTTCGTTGATGCTTGTAAAGAATTGCCGACAACATTCGGTGTTATCTTTACAAGTGAAGGAATTGTTTCTTTGTTCAATGATCCTGCTAAACTTCCTTTAGTATTTATTACGATTCTGTCTTTCTCATTATCGGATACTTTTGATACATTGGGAACATTTATCGGTACAGGAAGAAAGAGCGGTATATTCTCGGCTGAAGATGAAAAAGCTATGCAAGATTCTAACGGATTTAAGTCTAAAATGGATAAGGCTTTGTTTGCGGACAGTATCGCAACCTCTGTCGGAGCAATTTTCGGTACAAGCAACACGACTACTTTCGTGGAGAGTGCTGCCGGCATCGGTGTAGGTGGCAAAACCGGTTTGACAAGCTGTGTTGTAGCATTGTTATTTGGCTTGAGTGCTTTTGCGGCACCGATTATTTCCGCTATCCCGATGGCTGCTACTGCTCCGGCATTGGTCGTTGTCGGTGTGATGATGCTTTCAGCATTTAAAGAAATTGATTGGGACGATTTGGCAGAAGCCATTCCGGCTTTCTTTGCCGGCATCTTTATGGGTCTGTGTTACAGTATTTCTTATGGTATTGCCTTCGG
>JAUNFB010000005.1:0-26427 GCA_030525245.1 Erysipelotrichia bacterium | reverse complement strand
CCTATATTGTTGTTAAATGTTGTACTCATAAAGCTAAAGAAGTTCATCCGATCATTTGGGTAAGCAGTATTTTGTTCATTTTGAACTTCATCTTATTAGCTAAGATATAATAAATATTGATTAACAATACAAAAACAGTAGATTTAAAAAATTTACTGTTTTTTTTAAAACTTTCAATCACATAAATTACACATAAATAACACTTTTATTTCATTTTATCTTGCATAGGAAGATGAGGTTTGTTATAATGAAGTCACTTAATAAGTGGGCAAAAAACTTATATCATTTTACACATTTCAATGCATCTGCCTACTACAATCTCAAAGACAGCACCTGTGTTCTTAAACAATTGATTTCCAATTGTTATTGTTGTTTGAAGGATGTAAATTATGAGTTCAACAATTAAAAGAATTATCGTACTCTTATCTGTTACTTTGTTTTTGTTGAGTGGCTGCGCACAAGACGATAACAAATCGATAGATAATGATAAAACAATTACACCTAAAGCCGTTGTTTACGGTGCGGCAATGAATGATGCTCAAATCATTTGCCACGTTGAAGAGGGAACAATTGCCGATGTGTTGGCTTACAAATTAACGGATGATCGTAGTGGTTGGACAAGATCATTTGGTATGATTAATAATGTATTGAATGAATTGGATTATATTACTATTAAAAATAATTATTCGGTTAATTACAGGCCAAAAATATTAACGATATATGCGGGTCAACATGTGGAGGCGAGTGAAATAAGCGGCTATAGAACAAGTCATAATATGGTTATTTATGCTCATAATTTCAGCATTGAGAGTAAAGATGAAACATATGACATGATTTATGAAAACTATCCCAATATAAATGGATCTTTTGTTTATTTTGACAATTATGAGTTTGCATATGATAAGGAACAAATTATCGGATATCAGGTTTTAGCGGAAAAACCTATTGATGATAATTTCTGTCAACAATTAGCTAAACTTACAATGTCCGATTTGACAAATTTACCGGATGAAGATGTTTACGGATACTATCAGTTATTTATGATTACTTTGAACTTTCATCGTTCGGTCAATTAAGAATATGTTAATTATTATTTCTTTTTTATGTTAAAATATTTAAAGAAGTAAGGGAGATTTATATGACAAAGGAAAAAATATTAATACTGATAATAGTGGTTATGACTTTAATCAGTATAATTGTACCTAACATATTAAGGAAGAAGTATCAGGATAGGTTTATTAATTTATTTCAGCAGAAAAAATTTGATGAATTAGAAACGCTGTTGGCTAAGAAGACAGTAAAATATCTTTTTATGCCGTTTAATATTGAATATATGCGTTTAAATATTGCTTTTATGAAAGGCGATGAAGATGCAATTAATAAACAATTCTCGCTGTTTGCGAAAATGCCGATGAATAAAAAGCAAAAAGAAGATATCTATATTAAAGCATTTAATTATTATGTAACAATGGAAGATATCGAAAGAGCTAAAAAGGCTTATGAATTAGTTCAAAGCTTGAAAGATGAAAAAATCAAGAAGAGTGCGGATATTACTTATGATATTTTCTGTGAAAAAGGTTATAAATATCTTGATGAATTGGAAAAAGGAATGGAAAGTTGCCCTGCCGATTTGAAAAGTTATAATGCTTATCTGGTTTCTTTGATGTATGCTAATAAAGGAGATCAAAAGAAAGCAGAAAAGTATAAGGAAATGGCGAAGAGCTTTTTACCGAATAATAAAGAAGAAAAAAACGACAATAACAATTAGGAATAAAAAACTCGCATAAGCGGGTTTTTATTTTGACTGAGGATTGCTTAATAAGAAAAAAGGAAGTATACTATAAGTATACTAAAAAGAACAGGAGTATATATGGATAAGAAACAAGCAATCGCTCTGCTGCACAAAGAAAGAATTTTGGAAAGTGCTAAAAATTTATTTTACAGTCAGGGATATAAGGAAACAACAATAGATGATTTAAGTAAACACAGTCAATACAGTCGGCGGACAATTTATACATATTTTATTAATAAAGAAGATATATTAAATCATTTGATTGAGAAGGAACTGTTAAAGTTATATACGAATATAGAACAGGTTATAGCCGATGAAAATGATTATTTTTCTTGCTGGATAAATATTTGGAATATCATAGCTGAGTATGTTCGAGATAATAGAATGATCAATGATATGATTATTAATGTTAATTCGACTATGCTTGCTCAGCAAAAGGATTCGGTAACAAAAAGTATTATTGAATTGGGGAAAAAAATAAATGAAATTCAACAGAATTATTTGATTACCGGTCAGAGACAAGGGAAAGTGAAAAAAGATATTGATATAAAAATAACGGTATATATGTTTTATTCAATAATCAGTGTCTTATCTCAAATATTGTTAAGTAAAGATAATTCTGTCGGTTGTTCTTGGCAACAGGTTTATAAACAGATGTTGGGGATGATTGAAGAAAAATGAAATTGAATGATTTATTGTTAATGGATGATAGATATTTAATTGAAAAATATCGAAATTATCTTTCTAAACAGGAGCTAAGACAATTGTTGATTGTAAATAGACAGTATCTGAATGATTATGGTCGGCTGGAAATAAATCAGCATAGTTTTGACAGAATCTTAGAAGAGTTTTGCGAGTTGAGTGATTTTTCTAAGGATGATTTTGAAGAATTGTTAGAGTTATTTTATTATTTGCGTGATGATATGTCAGAGAATATCAGTGATGAACAAATAATTATTTTGATGAAAAAAATATATGTGGGTAAGTGCTTCGGGAGCATAGAAATTTTAAGAACGGAAATGTTGGAATTGTTGGATCGAATTCGTTTTTCTGTTGAAAAGGGAGAATGTTTGGATGATGAATTTAATCGTCGATAAAATCTTGTTTACTGATGAAATTGATCATAATAATTATTTTATTGATTTGTTGAATAAGGCGAAAGGAGTATTGAACAGCAGCGAATTGAACAGAATAAGCAGGGAATGGCAAATGCTTCTTTATCGGCAGACAGAAAAATATTTAGCCGGCAGAAGCAGTTCCATAACAATTGATAAAGTAAAGCAGATAAGTAAATCTCTTATTTATGTTTTGTCTTTGGAATTAAAAAGGTATGAAAAAAGTAACTCTTCCTGGGAAATATTACAGAAAAAAAGTTTAGAGGCAATATTCGATGACGGTTTGAATTTGATTGAAAATAAGAAACGCAAACTTGCCAAAAAATACCGAAAATTGTTGAGCAATTTGTTGGAAACTAAAAACACTTTTTATAATGAAACTATTACGAAAGGTATAAAAGGTTTTTTGAAATTGTACAATGGGCAGTTTCAGGCGGATGAGATCCATATAACGGCTGATTATCCGGTGTGTGCCGAATTGAAAAATTCATTAGGCATAGAATTTATGGAGGAGTATTTAAATTGTTTAGCTGCCGAAAATGAATTTTGTCTCAATTTTGACAGTCGAAAGGTTGAACGGCTGTTAGAAAAATTAAACTTTGATTATATCAATACACCGTTTAATATCTTTGAGATTGTTTTAATCAATGTTATCGGTTTACGGATAGTGGATGGTGATATATTTTCTTTAAATTTAGATGGGATGCAAAAAGAACAATTGAAAAAATATTTTCACGCTAAAAGTAAAAAGCAGATAAAACAAACGGTTGGGGAAGTTATAAAAGAGTTATCCGATGATCTCAAGTTTAATCGACAATATTTGTTTATTTGCGTTGATAAAATCTGTGAGTTGATTTCTTGTTCATTTGATAATGTTTTTATTGCGGATAAGAAGGATGAAATATTGATTATCAAACAAGAGAGAATGGAAAATAGGGACTTTGAAAGAGTGACGCATAAACTTATGCGGGTCAAAAATAAAGTTGCTGTTATTGTTGAAGAAGTACGGAGTATAGATGATTTGATGGACATAATTTCTGTGGATATTTTAAGTGCTGAGCAGTGTTTGTGTTTGGTGCAATCATTGTCTTTGGAAGAGGTCGCTGTATTGAGCTGTTACTATTGCGATGAAGTTTTTTTACATAGTGAAAATGAGATAATGATGGTAAGAATCATAGATGAATTTTATGCTAAACTCAGTATGGAGGAAAGAGAGATTTTTGAGTCGATTGTTCTTAAAATAAAAAAGCTGCCTTGCGACAGCTGATTAATCTTTAAGATAATTGTCTAAATCTTCAATGGTTTTTAAGTAGATGTCACAATTTTGACGCATGAACTTTTCTATTTCCACGACACTGTTTGCCCATCCGACAGCAGCAAATTTAACATGACATTTTCTAGCCATATCATAGCCCGGTTTGGCATCATCAATAACCAATAATTCTTCCGGTTGAAGAGAGAACTTTTGCATGATTTGTTCTAAAGGATAGGAACTCGGTTTTCTTAATTCGTTAGGTAATTCCCAACCGTATACCAAATCAGGTTGCGGTAAATGGTTATATTTGAAGTCGCGGAGTATATTTTCTTTGAGTGAGTGGGAAACAACAGTGATCAGTACGCCTGCTTCCTTGTGCCTTTGCATGATTTCTTTAATTCCCGGATAGGCATTAGGGATGTGTTTTTGAACATATTCTTTCCAGAATATTTCTTCTTGGCGTATTTGTTCGGCGGTCATATGGTAATTCTGACACATTCCCAAGAAACCGATAGTGAAGTTTTCTCGGAAATATTCATCCAGAGTCAACTTTTCACCCGGATAATGCAGATTTAAATATTCCTGGAAACAGGGATAATGAATTGTAGCAGTGGAATTGACAATGGTATCATCATGGTCAAAAACCAAACATTTATATTTCATAGTAAATTTCTCCTTTAATATATTTCGTATTTCAAGTCGCGATGCATCAAGGAATTTATAATATCCGACGGGCGTTTATTTTCAAATAGAACTTGATAGACAGCGGCAGTTATAGGCATTTCTATTTTTTCGGCAACAGATTTCCGATAGATGATTTTGCATGCTTCAACTCCTTCGACGGTTTGTCTGTTTTGTTCGTAAAAGGCGGCTGCACTGTTATTTTTACCGATAATATAACCGGCTTGGAAGTTTCGGGATGTAAAGCTGCTGCAGGTTAATATCAGGTCTCCCATGCCGCATAGACCCATAAAGGTGGACATTTCGGCACCGTGAGCTAAACCGTAACGACTTATTTCACTCAAACCGCGGGTGATAAGCGAAGCTTTGGCATTATCGTGCAGACCCAAGCCGTTAATTATTCCGCTGGCTATTGCGATGACATTTTTTAATCCTGCGGCATATTCGCAACCGATAAGGTCATTGTTGCGGTAAACGCGGAAATAATCATTGGAAAACATTTTTTGCAGTTCTAAAGCAATATTTTGCTTTTTTCCGACAATATTAACGGTTGTAATTTGTTTTTGAATGACTTCTTCGGCAAAGGATGGTCCGCTCAAAGCAAAGTATGCCGACAAGTGTTCTTTGCTGACGGTTTCGGTTATCATTTCTGAAAGTCGGCAGAATGTTTCCGGATGGAATCCTTTAGCTGCATTGATAAATATGGCAGGCTTATGCAACAATTTATCGATGGCTGCAGCTGTTTGAACGCAGACCGTTGAAGGAACAGCTAACATAATAATGTCATAATCACAACATTGGGATAAATCGTTTGTGGCTGTTAAATTTGATGGCAGGGTTAAGTCGTTAAAATAACGGCTGTTATGATGATTACGATTGATATCATCTATTTCTTGACTGTTTCGTCCGTATAATAGAACATCTTGTTTGTTATCGGCTAAAACCGCAGCGAGAGCAGTTCCCCAACTTCCCGATCCGACTGTAAATATTTTCTTTTTCATAGACATATTATAACAAATTTAGATGGGATTTGTTATAATTGAATATACAGAGTGTGAGGATCAAATATGGGAATGTATAACAAAATTTTAGGCGGATTATTGGCTGCGGCTGTGGGTGATGCTATGGGAGCAGCAACGGAAACAAGAAACACGCAACAGATTAAAGAAAAATTTAACGGTTTGGTAACCGATTTTGTGGATATACCTAACGATGTGTTTGCCAGAGGTTGTCCGAAGGGTTGTGTTACCGATGATTTTTCTCTAGCTTACTACACGGCTTTAGCTATTATTAATAATAAAGGAGTTATAAATGATTTAACGGCTAAGACAGCATTAGTCAGTTGGTCAAAATCTCCTTACTATTTTATGGCAGGTCCTACTACAGTAGCAGCTGTTAATAAAATGATCGGGATACCGGAAAATTTTAATAATGTTTTTCATCCGGCAGTTGACAACAGTAAAGGATCTAATGGCAGTGCGATGAAGATTGCTCCTGTAGGTTGGGCGAGTAAGGGAAATATTAATAAAGCAATTAAAGATGCGGTAATTATCTGTAAGCCGACACATAATAATAACTCATCATTGGCAGCAGCTTGTGCCGTTGCCGCAGCAGTCAGCTGTGCTTTAAAAGATGATGTGACAGTTAAGGAAGTTGTGCAAGCAGGATTACAAGGGGCTCAATTCGGACAAACACAAGGTGTGCAATTAGCTACACCGTCTGTTTATAAACGAATCAAATTGGCAGTGGCTATCGGCGAAAGATGTAAAGGCGATATGGAAAAAGCAATGCGGGAATTAACCGATATTATCGGCAGCGGATTAGCGGCTGCAGAAGCTGTTCCGACTGCTTTCGGTCTGTTAGCAGCTATGAACGGGGAACCTTATAAGTGCATTGTTGCCGGAGTAAATATCGGTAATGATACCGATACGGTAGCGACAATGGTCGGAGCAATCGCCGGTACAATGAACAGTTATTTTGATCAGCGTTATTTACGCATTATAGATGAAGTGAATCATTTTGATTTGCCGACGGTAGCATCGGGATTGGAGAAATTAAATGGATGACTATATCCTGATGATTGCCGGTAGTGACATTGATACTTTTTATAAGACAGAACAGTTTCCTCAAGCCGGTGATGTGACTATGGCTGAGCCCCTCGGTAAAAGAGTAGGGGGATGTGTGTTAAATACAGCCGTTGTTTGTGCAGCAAAAGGCAGTGCAGTTAAGGTTTTGGATTGTTTGCGATCAAATGATGAAGATACGGATCTTCTGGTTGAAACATTAAAAGAAAAAAATGTTGATACAAGCTATATCCAATATGATAAAGAGGCTGTAAACGGCAGTTGTTTGATTATGGAATGCGAAAACGAAAAATGTATTTATGTTATCGAGCCGCAAAGACCATATTTTGTTTATGATTCTAAAATGGCGGCATTATTAAACGGAGCAAAATATATTTATTCGCTCATGCATACATTGAATATATCTTTTGAAACTCTTGAGCCGCTTTATGCAGCTAAAAAACAAGGCGCAAAAATTATTTTTGACGGAGCCGGTCATTATCACAGCAAAGAAGAATGTGAGCTGTTATTAGATTTGGCTGATGGCTTATTCATTAATAAGCAATCTTACAGCCGTTTATCTTCAGCTTTCGGTGCCGATTTCTGCCAAGCGATGGTGCAAGATGAAAACAAGTTTGTTTGCATTACCGATGGCGAGAGGGGGGCAACTTGTTATGTTAAAGATCACAGTTATTTTGCTGAATCGTTAAAGGTTAAAGTAAAGGACAGTACCGGTGCCGGGGATAGTTTTGCCGGCTGTTTCCTACATTGTTTGAGCTGGGGATTTTCTTACGAGAAGTGTCTGTATTATGCATCAGTTAATGGTGCTTATGCATGTACGGGTTTTGGTGGTATGTCCGGGGCAGTTGATTTAGCAATATTGGAACAATTTGCGCGAGATAATAATTATAAAATATAAGAAAAGTACTGTTTAAATGACAGTACTTTTTGCGTTTTTAAGGATCATTTCAATTTTTTTAAATCATTGGTGCGATAGTATTGCTTTAATTTTTTGTAGTTTTCAGCTAAAGCTTTTTCGTAATTGCTGTTGGTGTTGGGAATGTAGAATTCCTCGTCTTTAAGACTGTCGGGCAAGTATTGTATTTTGTGCCATTTATCTTTGGCTGAATAGTCGTATTTTTCATCCTCGGATAATCCGACAGGGGTTAAGCGCAAGTATATCGGAATATCGGCTTGTTTTTGCTGGCATACTTCATAGGCTTTATGAATAGCTCCGACTCCCGAACGGCTCTTTGGCGAAAGAGTTAAATCGATAACGGCTACGCCTAAAGGAATTAATGCTTCCGGCATTCCGACTCTTTTGGCAGCATCAATCGCATTGATCGTTCTGCCGCAAGCAGCCGGATTGGCTAAGCCGATGTCCTCGTAGGCGATAACTAAGAGCCTTCTCTCGATAGAATCCAAGTCGTTAGCCATGCATAATCTGGCAAGATAGTACAGTGCGGCATTTACATCGCTACCGCGAATGGATTTTTGAAAGGCACTGACAGTATCGTAGTGACCGTCTTCATCTTTATCATAACTGGCGTTGGCTATCGGAGAATATTTAATTACGAGGTCTTTATCAATATGGTTATGGTGACAGCCGATGGCGCATATTTCTAACAAGTTGTAACAATATCTTAAATCACCGCCGGAGTGGTTGACAATTAAGTTTAAGGCATCATCGGAAATAGTAAGGGTATTATTATATCCTTTTGTGCTTTGCAGAGCGAACATGACGGCTTTTTTGATGTCTTCATTGTTTAAAGGCTTAACTTCTAAAAGCTGACAACGGCTGCGCACGGCGGGATTTATCGCGAAGAAAGGATTGGAGGTTGTAGCTCCGATTAAAGTGATTAATCCGCTTTCGACATGCGGAAGTAATAAATCTTGCTTGTCTTTGTTTAATCGATGAATTTCATCGATAATTAATACTAATCCGCCGGTAAGTTTAGCTTCTTCAAAGATAGTTGTAAGTTCTTTTTTGTTGCCTTCCACAGCACTGAAAAAGCGATAGGGTAGATTTAGTTCATTGGCTAAAGCAAAAGCCAAAGTTGTTTTACCGCAGCCGGGAGGACCGTAAAAAATCATTGAGAACAATCTCTGTTGTTGGACACAACGTCTTAAAATCATGTCTTCCCCGATTAAGTGCTGTTGACCGAATACTTCATCTAATTTTGTCGGTCTCAATTTTATAGCTAAAGGTTGTTGCATAAGTACCTCTCTATTATTTTATACCATTTAATATATTTCTTGGCAAAAAAATGATAAAATATAGTCATGAGAATAGTAGTTCAAAGAGTTAAAAGAGCAAGCGTCACTATTGAAAATAAATTATATTCCCAAATAGAGCAGGGTTATATGTTGTTGGTGGGCTTTGGCTTGGATGATGATGAAAAAATTGTCGAGCAGATGGCCGATAAAGTGTTGAATTTGCGGGTTTGCGATGATGCTGACGGGAAGATGAATTTAAGTATTCGAGATGTGGGAGGAGAAATTCTTTCTGTTTCGCAATTTACTTTGTATGCCGATGCTTCTCGAGGCAGAAGACCATCGTTTACTTCTGCTTGTCCGCCCCAAAAAGCAACATTGCTTTATGATTATTTTAATGAGCAATTGCGTAAGAGCGGTTTGAATGTTCAAACGGGAATATTTCAAACGGAGATGGATGTGGAATTGATTAACAGCGGACCGATAACCATTATTTTGGACAGCGATATTATTTTGAAGAGGTAATTATGGAGTACAAATTAAATGATATTGTGGAAATGAAAAAACAACATCCGTGTCGAAAATCCAATCAATGGAGAATTATTCGCATGGGTGCCGATATCAGAATAAAATGCTTGGGTTGCGGAAGCAGTGTATTATTTTCCCGCAGTGAATTTGAAAAAAAAGTAAAAAAAATTATTCCATGCGAATTAGAAAAAGAGGATTAGAAATATGCCATTAACAGCCGGAATAGTAGGATTACCGAATGTCGGTAAATCGACTTTATTTAATGCGATAACCAAATCACAGGTTGAAGCCGCCAATTATCCTTTTGCGACGATCAAACCGAATATTAAGACAGTTGAAGTCCCTGATGAACGAGTAGATAAATTATCGGCTATGTTCAATCCAAAAAGAACTATCAGGACAACATTTGAATTTACCGATATTGCCGGATTAGTCAAAGGAGCTTCTAAAGGTGAAGGATTGGGTAATCAGTTTTTGGGCAATATTCGTAATGTCGATGCGATTGTTCATGTTGTCAGATGTTTTACTAATAGTGATATTGTGCATGTGGAAAACAGTATCGATCCGATCAGAGATATTGAAATTGTTAATTTGGAATTGGGGATGGCCGACTTAGATACGATTAACAATCGTATTGCCAAGATTGAAAGAAAAGTTATAACTTCCAAAGAGAAAGAGGCAATTAAGGAATTTGAATTACTGAAAAAAATAAAGAAAGCTTTGGAAGAAGGAAAATCGGCAGGAAGTCTGCAATATGATGATGAAGAAAAAGAATTCTTGAAAAATTATCAATTATTGACTGCCAAACCGGTCATTTATGTAGCTAATGTTTCCGAAGATGAGATTGCCGACTTGAATAATTGTATTAATTATCAGGCGGTTAAAAAATATGCCGAGGATAACAACAGTCAAGTTGTTGCTATTACGGCGCAAATGGAAGAAGAGATTTCTCAAATGGATGAAGACAGCAAGCAGATGTTTTTAAGTGATCTGGGCTTGCAACGCAGTGGTTTGGATGAAATTATCATGCGTACTTATGCTCTGCTTAATTTGTGTACTTTTTTCACGGTCGGAACCGATGAAGTCAGAGCCTGGACTTTTACTGCCGGTATGAAGGCACCGGATTGTGCAGGAGTAATTCATACCGATTTTAAAAAAGGATTTATCAGGGCGGAAGTTTACAGTTATGATGATTTGATGAAATACGGCAGTGAACAAGCTTTGAAAGAAGCCGGCAAGTTGCGTGTGGAAGGAAAAGATTATATTTGTCGTGACGGCGATATAATGTTTATCAGATTTAATGTTTAGGAGGTTTGTATGAAGTTAATTATTGCGATTGTTTCTAATGATGACAGCGCTGCTGTCAATGCCAATCTTACAGAACACGGTTATATGGTTACAAAGTTGTCGACGACCGGTGGCTTTTTGAGAGCGGGAAATACGACTCTGATTATCGGTACGGAAGATGAAAAAGTTGAAAATGCGGTTGAGTTGATTAAAGAAGAAAGCAAAAAGAGAACCGAGGTTATTCCGGCAACGGCATCGTTTGATATTAATAAGTTTGCTGCTTATCCGGTAGAAGTTCAAGTCGGCGGAGCAACGATTTTTGTTTTGGAAGTAGAACAATTTATTAAAGCTTAAAATATGTTGGATTTTATCGATTACAGCAATAAAACAACCACTCTTATAATGCAAGACGCATGTATAGATGGAGATATTATCAGCAGTGACGCCATAGAAGTTTACGGTCGGATAAATGGTAATGTTCATTCGGATGGATTACTCAGCGTTTATGGTAAGATCTATGGAAAATGTGATATCAAAGACTTAATTATACGGAATAAGGCTTTTGTTCAGGGTGATTGTGACATCTTTTTTGACAGCCAAGTTGAAAGCGGCGGACAGCTGATCGGTAATGTTAAATGTCGTAATATCGAAATAAGAGGTTATGTTCGCGGAAATATCAGTGCAGAAGATAATGTTGTTATTCGTCAAGGCGGCAATGTGGATGGTGATATTTCCTGTCAAAATTTAGTTGTGGATAAGGGCGGAATTATCAACGGTAATGTTAAATTGGCTTATCGTTATTAAAAAAACTTCATCAAATGATGGAGTTTTCTTTTGCTTTCGAGAGGTATTGAATTGAAAGATGTTTTCAATTGTGAAAAAAACCAATAAAAATAATTTGTTAGGCATTTCCCGCAGCGATTGCGATTGAGTATGTTAAAATATAGGCATTAGAAATAAATATTTAAAAGTACTTCAAACATTTTACGGTGGTTATCGTGAAATAGCTTTTGTTTGAGAGGAGACAGCTATGAAAGTCAGAAAGAGAAACGGCAATTTACAACAGTTTAATTCGGAAAAAATTACCGCAGCTATTATTGCGGCTATGCGCAGTGCGGATGTAGTCGATAAAGATAAAGCAGCGGAAGAAATAGCTTATGAAATCGAAAAAGAATTGGTTAATAAGCACACAAAAATTATTGAGATTGAAGATTTGCAGGATTTGGTGGAAGCTAAATTAATGAGTTCATCTTTGAAAGATGTAGCTCGTAAATATATCCGTTATCGTTATGATCGCGAAAGAATTCGTCATAACAAAACAAAATTAATGGCGGATATTGCGGAAAAGTTAAATGCGACCAATGTGGAAAATCAGAATGCCAATTTAGATGAAAAGTCATTCAGCGGCAGAATGAATGAAGCTAATAGAGTGGTTATGAAAGATTATGCTTTGTATAATTGCATGAGTGATATGGCCAGAAATAATCATCTGAATAATGAAATATATATTCATGATTTGGATTCTTATGCTGTCGGAATGCATAATTGTCTTTCTATACCTTTTGATAAAATTTTAGAGCGAGGCTTTAAAACAAGACAAACCGATGTGCGCTCTCCTCGTTCGGTAAATACCGCTATGCAGTTAGTTGCGGTTATAATGCAGTTACAATCGTTGCAGCAGTTTGGCGGGGTAAGTGCCACTCATCTTGATTGGACAATGGTTCCTTATGTGCGTTATTCTTTCTATAAACATTTTAAGGATGGAATGCATTATATTGAGGAGATTGACCAATTGCCTTTTACTAAGGAGGAAGCGCGTGATATTTCCATCGATGATGATAGATATACTTCGCATAAGCGGGCATATGAATATGCTTTAAATCTTACAGCGAAAGAAATATATCAGGCTGTAGAGGCTTTATACCACAACTTAAATACTTTGCAGTCAAGAAGCGGGCAGCAATTACCTTTTTCTTCTATAAATTACGGTACATGTACTTTGACCGAGGGAAGAATGGTTACTAAATCATTGTTGGAGGTATCCATTGACGGATTGGGAACACTGCATAAAACACCGATTTTTCCTTGCGGTATCTTTCAATGTATGAAAGGCGTAAACCGTAAACAGGGAGATCCTAATTACGATTTGTTCCGTTTGGCTTTAAAATCAACATCATTGCGTTTATATCCGAATTATGTCAATGTTGACTGGTCAAATAATGTCGGTTATGACATCAATGATCCGAAAACTTATATGTCCACAATGGGTTGTCGCACCAGCAATGGTTTTGATATCAACGGTTTCGGTCAGACCAAGGACGGAAGAGGAAATATTTGTCCCGTAACAATCATTTTACCTACTCTGGCTATGGAAGCCGACAGAAATGTCGACAAGTTTATGGATTTATTGGATACAAAAATTCATGAAGCTAAGGACATGCTTTTGGAGAGATTTGAATGGATTTGTTCACAACCCGCAGAAAGTGCGAACTTTATGTACGAAAACGGAACAATGGAAGGATATATTCCGCAAGAAGGAATTCGCAGTGCGTTGAAACACGGAACGATTGTTATCGGTCAATTGGGATTGGCGGAAACCTTGCAATTGTTAATAGGAAATGATCAGACTACCGAGGAAGGAATGAAATTAGCCAAAAAGATTGAGCAGTTATTCAAGGATAGATGCGATCAATTTAAGCAACAATATAAGTTGAATTTTGGTGTATATTATACTCCGGCTGAAAATCTTTGTTATACGGCCATGAAAAAGTTTAAGGAAAGATACGGAACGATTGAAAATGTATCTGATAAAAATTTCTTTACCAATTCCATTCATGTACCGGTATATAAACAGATTACACCGTTTGAAAAAATCGATATTGAGTCTCAATTGACAGGTTATTCCAATGCCGGATGTATTACTTATGTTGAATTGGAATCGACAAGTAAGCATAATATCGAAGCGTTGGAAGAATTGGTTAATTATGCTATGGACAAGGATATTCCGTATTTTGCGATTAATATTCCTAATGATACTTGTTTAAAATGCGGTTATACCGATGAATTTAATGATCATTGTCCGATGTGCGGCAGTGAGGAGATCCAACAATTGCGCAGAGTTACCGGTTATTTGACCGGCAATTATAAGACGGCATTTAATAAAGGTAAACAGCAGGAAACAGATATGCGTGTTAAACATAATGAATTCTTTTAGAGGAAATAATATGAATTATATAAAAATAGAAGCTTCAAGCTTGTCTAACGGTAGCGGTTGGCGGGTTGTATTATGGGTCAGCGGTTGTAATCATTGTTGCGAAAACTGTCAGAATCCCGAAACATGGGATATCAATGCCGGAAAAGAATATACAGAAGAACAAAAACAAAAAATAATGGAATTGTTAAACCATAATTATATTAATGGGCTGACTTTATCCGGCGGTGATCCTTTACATCCGCATAACAGAGAAGCGATACTGGATTTGGTTAAGGAAGTAAAAAACACTTATTCGGATAAGGATATTTGGTTATATACCGGATATGAATATGAACAAATACAGGATTTGGCTATTTTAGACTATGTGGATTATGTTGTTGACGGGCCTTATGTCGATAGTTTGCGCGATGTCTCTTTAGCTTTTAAGGGTTCTTCCAATCAGAGAATAATTGATGTAAAGAAAAGTAAAGCGGAAAATAAAATAATATCTGTTGAATTATGAAAAGCAGTTCAAATTGGACTGCTTTTTATATAAGATTTATGAGTTCATATTGAGTAAAATGTTAAAAAATTCACAAACTGTAATAATGTTGTAGAAATTAACTGCTCGATAATGTATATTTTGTTTATCGGAGGTCAATTGATATGAAATTGAAAAATAAAATTGCGATCATTACCGGAGGCAGCAGAGGGATAGGTTATGCTACTGCGGAGAAGTTTTTACAGGAAGGTGCGACGGTAGTTATAACTGCAACCACTCAAGCATCGGCGGATAAAGCTGTTAACAAGCTGAAGGAAAAGTATCCGAACGCTGTAATAGAAGGAATTTGTCCGAATTTAGCATCTTTGCAATCGGTTAAAGATGCTTTTGCGGCAATAGAAGCGAAATATGGTGCTGTAGATATTTTGGTAAATAATGCCGGTATTTCTGACAGCACACCATTTATTAAATATGAAGAAGAAGGCTTAGATAAGGTCATTGATTTAAATATTAAAGGTGTATTAAATGCTTCAAGAGCGGTTGCTGAAGGTATGATCGAAAGAGAAAGCGGTGTAATTCTGAATACATCGTCAATGGTAAGTATTTCCGGACAAAGCAGCGGTGTGGTATATCCGACATCTAAGTTTGCGGTAAACGGTTTTACCATTTCTTTGGCTCGCGAATTAGGCCCTAAAGGTGTACGCGTTAATGCGGTTGCTCCGGGTATAACGGAAACCGATATGATGAGAAATGTCCCGGCGGAAGTAATCGAACCGATGATTGCCCGTATTCCTTTGCGTCGTTTGGGACAACCGGAGGATATTGCTAATGCATTTGCTTTTTTGGCATCGGATGAAGCTTCGTATATTACCGGTGTTATATTAAGTGTTGACGGAATGATGAGAGCTTAAAGCGGTAGAAATATCGCTTTTTTTGATGCATATATATTTCATATTAAAGGCGAAAATTGTAACCAAAAAAAATTGAATAATATTTTATAATTTTGTATAATAATATTTGCTATAGGAAAAACTATATTTTTTAGTCGCGATAAACAAATTGATTAATAAAGAGAGGTTTGTCAAACAGGGACTTACGTTCTTAGCGGCTATAAATGTGTTTGTTCAAATTGCGAATGATTTCAATTGGGAGGGAAAACAATGAAGAAATTATTAAGCATTATGCTTATTTTCTCAATGGTATGTTCTTTCTTTACAACAAATGTATCGGCAGCCGGTAATCCTACCATTACCGATACGATTGTTCAAAACGGTCATTTAACGGTGACCGGAGGAACTGCACCGTATACTTGGGAAAAAAGAATAAATAAAGAAAAATATACAGCGGTTGAATATACAGTATACGATATTGCCGGTGCTAATATGGCTGGTGATGGTTCGTGGATCAATGTGGCTTTAACCGGTGGTGGTTTAACGGAAAGTACGACCGTTACTTATCGGGTTACCGATGCTGACGGGAAACAAGCCACATTTACTCAAAAGAAGTATTCTTCAAAGCTTCTTAACGGAAGTTTTGAAAATCCGTCAACTAAAAAGGGAAATTATATACAATCATCGATAAGTACATCCAACTTGTATTGGAATACGACAGCTGATGAAAAACGTATTGAAATTGCTTATGCCAACTCAAACAACTATTTCTTTGGAGTTAGCCAGGCAGCAGACGGTGATCAATTTGCAGAACTTAATTGCGAAGAAGAAGGATCTTTATATCAAGATGTTTTGACTGTTCCGGGAACGACATTGAATTGGTCATTCTACCACAGAGCTCGTTTACAGACTTGGGGCGGCGGAGATACTGCTATTCAATATTTTAACGGAATTGATACAATGGCATTGGTTATTGTTTCTGCAGAGACAATGAGTGCAATTGAAACTCAGCAGGATATTATTGATGTTGTTAATAATCCGACAGCTTACAACGCCTTTGTTTTGAAACATTCTGCAGGAAACGAATGGTCAGCAGTCAGCGGTAACTATGTTGTTCCTGCCGGACAATATTTAACTCGTTTCTTCTTTGTTTCTGTATCGGCAGCCAGTGGAGACAAAACAATCGGAAACTTGATTGATAAAGTTCAATTTAATGATGTGGTAAATCCTTTACCTAATACAGCAAGCTTACAAATCAGAAAAGTAGCAACTTCTGATGAAGAAAATTTACAATATCCTAATCCGACAATCTATATTTATGATACGGATGCTAATGGCGGAAAAGCAAACTTACGTTGGACGGTAAATCCGGTTGCTAATGGTGAAAATGTCACAGTTTCTAATGTTTCTGCCGGCACATATTATATTGAAGAAGCTAATGCCGACATTGATGGTTATGCTTTAACCACTGCTTACCAAGTAGGCAATGAAACAATCGGAAATACATTTACAATAACACAAAATCAAATTAACAATTCTGCTATAGATATTATTGTTAATAATCATTATACATTTATTAATCCGAAGATTAATATTCCTGTAACTAAGTCATGGGATGATAACAGTAATAATGATGGATTACGTCCTGAAAACGTTACGATTAAATTACTTGCTGACGGTGTGGATACAGGTAAAATATTGCTGTTGAGTGAAGAAAACAATTGGGCAGGAAGTTTTTCTGATTTAGATAAATACAACAGTGAGAAAAATGAGATTGTTTATACGGTAGAAGAAGTTAATGTTGAAGAGTACTCAGCAGTTGTCAGCGGCAACCAAAATGACGGATATACTGTGACCAATACTCATGAACCGAAAACGACAGAAGTACGCGGAACTAAGACATGGGATGATGATAATAATCGCGATGGTATGCGTCCGAGTTCAATAACGGTTAAGTTATTGGCAAACGGTCAAGAATATCGTCAATTGACAGTAACGGCAGAAAATAATTGGGCATATGTATTTGATAATCTTCCTAAGTATGTTGATAAACAGGAAGTAGTATACACAATTGAAGAAAATAATGTTGAAAATTATAAAACAACTGTTAATGGATATGATTTGATAAATACTCATGAGATTGAAACAATTGTAGTCAGCGGAACAAAGACTTGGGTTGGCGATGATAATACAAATTATCGTCCGGAGAATATTACTGTTACTTTGTATGCCGATGCTGTTGCTGTAGAACAAGAAGCTACTTGGCAAAAAGAAGGCAATGTTTGGACATATACTTTCAGTAATCTTCCGAAATATTCAAACGGTCAGTTGATTAACTATACGGTTGCTGAAACTGATGTACAATATTATACCAAGACTCAAGACGGTTACAATTTCACCAATACTTTGAACTTAAGAAATGAAGGTTACGGTGAATTTGCGGTTAAAAAGATTAACGGCGGTACTGGTTTACCGATGGGCGGTGTTGAATTTGTATTGACCAATGGACAAGGTAATGAAGTCATTCAAACAACAACTACCGACGGTTATGCTAAATTTACCGATTTGGCAGCCGGCACATATACACTAAAAGAAGTTACACCTACCGGTTATGTGGATAATGATTTTACTTGGACATTAGAAGTAAGTGAAGATTATACAGTTAAATTAGAAGAAAAAGCGGAAGATAATGTTATTGTACGCTTATGGAAGTGGTTGATCGGTGTCGGACCTGAGGCTTCTTTCTATGAATTTGATGCGACTAATAATGAATTGGTTGTTAAAAACTATCCGTTAACTTCTGTAACTGCAACCAAAGTATGGGATGATAATGATGACCAAGATGGTATCAGACCGGATAGTTTAGAACTTGTTTTGTACGCCAATGGCGCAAAGGTTGAAAATGTACAGCCTCAATTAACAAAAGAAGGCAGTACTTGGACATATGTTTGGGCTGATTTACCTGAGTATGAAAATGGTGAAAAAATTGTTTATACTGTTGATGAGGCAGAATTACCGCAAGGTTACAATAAATCATTAACGGATAACAGGACAATTATAAATACTCATGCTCCGGAAACCATAAATATTAAAGGTCATAAGAGTTGGGAAGATGACGAAAACGCTTATGGCAAACGTCCGGAAACAATAACCGTTAACTTATTAAAAAATAACGAAATCATTAAAACAATCGAAGTCGGAGAACAACAAAATTGGTCTTGGGAATTCAGTGAATTACCTAAATATGAAAATGGTGAAGAAATCATTTATTCTGTTACGGAAAATCCAGTGGAACATTATGAAACATCTTATCAAGAATATAATATTATAAATACTTATATTATGGAAAAGATTGATATTAGTGTAATAAAACATTGGAATGATAATGATGATGAAGCAACTGCTCGTCCTAATGAAATCGTTGTTTATTTGGTAGTAAACGGTGAAAAAACCGATACTAAGATAGTTATTAATGCCGAAAACCAATGGACAGGCATGTTTGAAAACTTGGATAAATATATCGATCGTGAAGAGGCAGAATATACGATTGAAGAGGAACAAGTTGAAAACTATGAAACATTAATAGAAGGCAATCAGACAGATGGCTTTGAAATTACCAATACTTATGTACCGAAAGTTGTAGTTCCGGATACCGGTGATCACAGTAATATCAATATTTGGATCACGATTATGAGTGCATCGGTTGTTGCTGTTGTTGCATTTGTAGTTTACGGCAAAAAGAAAAAGATTTGGTAAAATAATCAGATTAAAAAGCATTGATAAATTGTTGAAGCAATGAAATCAATGCTTTTATTTTGGGTTTAACTTGACATTATTAAAAATGATAATATAATAGGAAAAGATAATGTTTATGGAGGAATAATGAAATGGAAATTGCAGAAATTTTAATGAATCCGGTAAGACAACGAATTTTTCAATATTTATTGACTCATCAAAAAGGTACTGTTAAAGAAATGGCGAAGGTTTTGACTGATGTAGCTCCGGCAAGTTTATATCGCAATGTAAAATTATTAGCCGATAATAATATTTTAAAAGTTTGTGCAGAGAATCGAATTCGTGGAACGATTGAAAAAATTTATATTATTAACGAAGAAGCGTTAAATATCAATGATCAGGGGAAAACGGTGCAAATGGCTTTGTTAAGGATAAGTGCTTCTTTCGCAAAATATTTTGCGAAAGAAAATAATGATCCGCAAAAAGATATGCTGCTGTTGTCGGTTTGTACTTTGAATTTAGATGATGAAGATTTTCGACAATATTTAGCAGAAATTAACACCATAACGATTAAATATGTAAATAAAAAAGTGAATGATAACAGTAAAGTAAGACAAGTAACGATGATTTCTTCTCCTGTAGAGGAAGAAACAAATGAATAAAAGGAAATTAGCGGAAAAGAGTGAAGTTGGTTAATATGATTAATAAATTATTTGAAAAGAATGAAAAGATAATTTGTATTTCTTTGATAGTTATATATGTGGTAACTAATTCATATTGTGTACAAAATTACGGCATTGCCGATTATCGCAGCGGTTTGATTAATACTGTATTTTCACTGGTACTTATAATTTTAATGAAATACAGCAATGGATTACCCTACTATGGAATTCAAAAAGTCAGTAACACAAAAAAGTATTTATATTTTTTTCCTTTGGTAATAATCGCTACGGTTAATTTGTGGAGAGGAATGGATCTTTCTAAATCTTTAAAAGAAGTCGGATTGTATTTTTGGACAATGATTAATGTCGGATTTATTGAGGAGATAATTTTTCGGGGATTTTTGTTTCGAATGATTGCTCACGAAAGTCAACAAAAAGCGATTATCATCACTGCTGTTACTTTCGGTATCGGACATATTGTCAATTTATTTAACGGTGCGGATTTTGTTTCTACTTTCGCACAGATTATTTATGCCATCTCTATAGGATACTTATTTTCGGTTATTTTTTGTAAGAGCAGTTCTCTTTTGCCGTGTATATTAACGCATATCGCTATTAATTCTTTAGCTGTGTTTGCGGTAAGAGGTAATGACGTCTATATATGTATTTGTTCAACATTGTTGACAATTATCTCATTGTCTTATGCTTATTATATAAATAAGTTGAAATGATTTAATATGATCATATTTAAGGTACACTTGATGTGAATTTGAAAGTATTGTAATTAACAAAAAACTCGGAATCCGAGTTTTTAGTTAATTAAAAATGAAACAATGATCTATTATTCTTTAGCTGCTTTTTTCATTTGCCCGTAACCGATGAAACAGAAAATCATTTCCAAGATTACAAACATAAAATATAACATAAAGACAACCATTGCGACACCATAGCAGATAGCAGCAGTTAATGCAGCCCAATTTAATTTAAACAAATAACCGGTCCAATTAAATATAACAGCTATGAGAACCAATCCAATGTGTGGGGCAAGCATTAATGATGCTAATCCGCCGGCCAGTGATTCATTACTGTCTGATGAGAACATTGTTGAAACACAATGAGAGATGATATAAATCAGATAAGCAGTGCCGATTAAAGCAGCCAAAAGTAACCAAATATTTTTCTTTTTCATTTTATTCCACCTTTAAATCAGCGTATTCCGTATCGTAATAATCGTATGTTTCCGCATTTGTAATGTGAAAACTTACAGAAATTGATTCGATATCGGTTATGTCATTTTCTTCTAATTCTGTAGAGAAGAAAGTGATACTTTCATAAGATGATTTTCCCGGTTTAAGTTCGCTATATAAAGTACCGTCTATCGAGTAGCCGTTAACTCTTGCGGAACCGCTGCTGACATAGAGTGTGCTGTTACTCTTATTAACGATAACCAATTCGCAGTCCAATCCCCAGAATGAATCAGGATCTACTTTTTTAAGAACGATTTTGATCATATCATCTTCATAAACATTTGTACCCTCCAATAAATTTCCGTTAGTTATTTCTCCGAATTTATTTGTTTTGATACAGCAGTATTGTTCAGTGAGAATGTCCTCTAAAGTAGAGCTGTCATATATACGGAAATACATTTCTATTTGTTGAATGATATTATCTCCGGTATATTTTTCCAAGTTGTCAAATTTAACAGTTTCATTTTTCTTACTTTGAGCAGCAATTTCCGCATATAAAGAATCATCGACATTGCAATTATCAACGATAAAGTCTGCAGAAACAGTCATAGCCTTGTCGGTGGTATTTTCAATAGTGAACTTTATGCCGTTCTTTTCGACATATTCTACGGCTGTGATGATAATTCCTTGGGCATTGTAAACTTCTTGCTGTTCAATGGTTGTTTTTTCTGTCTGTACTGTGTTGTTATTTTTGTCAGTTTGGTTGTTATCTTGATCGCTACTTCCACAGCCGATAAGTAAAAACAATACAGCAAGACAAATAAATATTTTTTTCATTGTCATATGTCCCCTTTCTTTTTATATTATAGAAAAGAAAAGGATTATTTATTGCCCCCGAAAAGGACTAAAAAGGAAACTACAAGGAGTTTCCGCAGTCAGCTAATTTTTCTAAATGATTACTTACCAATAATTCGTTTATGATATTAATATCATAAATGTTATGGTTTATACAACTTATCAATAGTGCATCGCGTTTGTTTTTGGCATATAAGTTGTTAGCACCGTAAAGAGTTAAGCAACGATTGACTTCATCTAAAGAAATTTTCATTGCCAAGCAAACTCGCAAAATAATATCTCTTTTTATTGTGTGCTTTTGTTGAGATAAGATTTTGTAGCCGTAACGATCGGGAATATCGGCGAGAATAAATATATCATGTTTTTTTAATTTGTATTTTTTTAATAAATTATTTATATAATCGGCAAAAGCATTTTCTTCGTTAATAAATTGTTCGCGACTGTTAAAAAAATTGCTTAAATCTTCCGGATGAGTATTTTTCAATATTTCGTTTAATTTGTCGGTTGTTTTTTCCATTTTGTCTCCTTGTGTGCTAAAATATAATCATTATGAATACAGATTTAATCATTGGTCATTATAGAATAGTCAAGCCTTTAAATGATGTTCACGGTATCTATTTAGCCGAGGATGAAAAACGAAACTTAGTTGTTTTGAAAATCTTAACGGTTTACAGTCGAGAAGTATATGCTTCTTTGAAAGAACATCCTATTAACAATATACCACAAATTTATGACTTTGTAGAACAAGAGGATAAATTAATTGTGATTGAACAGTATGTTGAAGGAATAAATCTTCAGCAATTATTGGACATGAAAGTATATTTTGATAGAAGAAGAATCGTCGATATAATGATTCAATTGTGCGATATTTTGAATCAATTGCATAGTCGTTCCATCGTTCATAGAGATATTAAACCATCCAATGTGATTTTATCCAATGAAAGCAAACAAGTATATTTGATAGATTTTAATGCTTCTAAATTTGAAAACAATCAAAAGAATATGGATACTGTTTTGTTGGGAACAGTCGGTTATGCAGCTCCCGAACAGTATGGTTTCGGTGTATCAAGTTCATTATCCGATATTTATTCTTTGGGTGTAATGCTGAATGTATTGGTAACAGGAAAATTTCCTAATGAAAAAATATGTGGGAAACCTTTTAATAAAATCGTTAAGAAATGCATAGAGTTGGACAGTAATTATAGATATCAATCAATAGACAAACTGTTAACGGACATAAAATTGATCGGCACGGAGTATAAATCGGTATTAAAGTCCTTTGTTCCGGTTGGATTTCGCAGCGGAAAATCATGGAAAATGATTATATCGGTATTAGTTACCGGATTATATTTTTGTGCACTTTTTTCTTCAGAAGTAAACAGTACATTATACAATTGGTGGGTGGACAATATTCTTCTTCTTTTGTTGTTTTTAATTAATGTTGGTTTTGTATTTAATTATCGGGGAATTCGTGATGAATTTGATTTACAGAAGAAATCATTTTTTGTTAATGTTTTGGTAGATATTGCTGTATTTATGTGTACGGTATTGGGAGCGATTATTATTGAAATTCTTTTAGGAATTAATGCTTCTTAAAACAGATGGATGCAGTTTTTTATTGACTATATCGTAAAAATCTTGTAATATAATAAAGCAATTGCTCTATTTGTATAAAATTCGGGAGGTGGCTGTATATGAAGAGAACTTATCAACCGAGCAAAAGGAAACACGCCAGAATGGCAGGCTTTAGAGCCCGTATGAAAACAGTTGGCGGACGTAAAGTTTTGGCTCGCAGACGTGCCAAAGGAAGAAAAGTATTATCTGCATAAGGAGAGTTGCTGATGCAACTTTTTTTTCAAATGAAAAAAGAATATCGTATTAAAAAAAATGAAGAGTTTCAGCGAATAATTAAAGAAGGTAAAAGTAAAGCAGGCAAATATTTTGTGGTATATAGTACAGATGCTTTGGAAAATCATGATCGAATCGGTATATCTGTCGGAAAAAGAAACGGAAATGCCGTGATTCGCAACAAAATTAAACGTCAGGTGCGAATGATGCTGCAAGAAATTTGTGGTTTTAATACCGGGAAAGACTATATAGTCATAGTTCGCAAATATTATAATCCATCAAATTATGATAACAATAAAAAAGATTTGTCAGCGGTATATAATTCGGTTTATAATAGACAAGGACAAACTTTTGTGAAGGAGAATTGACAATGAAAAAGGATAAAATGAAAAAAAGAATAATGCTGGTAATGCTGATAGTATTGTTGGCTTTGTTGACCGGATGCCAAAGAAATACGGATGCCAGTGGTAATACATTACCTGAAAAGATCATTTATTTAACTACCCCGTGGAAGGATATGCTTAATGAAAGTTTCTTTACGGCTATCTTTGTATATCCGTTATCTCAATGCGTAAACTGGTTAGGAGAAAATCTTCACAGTTCGGTATTAGGCGTAATCATTACAACAGTAATTTATAATATCTTGACATTGAGTTTATCGATTAAATCTACCGTTTCTACTCAAAAAATGCAGATGTTACAACCGGAATTGACCGCTATTCAGGCTAAATATGCCGGTAGAGATGATGACAATGCTAAAATGCAACAAGCTCAGGAAATGCAAGCTTTATATAATAAGCATGGTATCAATCCGTTAGGTTCATTGGTTACACCGTTTTTGACTTTCCCTATTTTGATTGCTATGTATTATGCGGTACAACGTGCCGAAGTGGTATGCAATGGTACTTTCGCCGGTATTCCTTTATCTACAACACCTTTGGCTGCTTTTAAAGACTTATCAACCGGTTGGCCGATTGCGATAATGTTTGTATTGATGGCTGTTACTCAACTTTTATCAAGTAAAGTGCCTTCATGGTTAGCTGAAAGGAAGAAAAAGCAATCAAGCAGTTATCGTGCTTATAAAGATGTAAACAATACTAACAAACAGACTAATATGATGATGTATTCTATGGTCGCAATCGTTATTATTATCGGTATGAAATGGCCGGCTGCAATGACCGTATATTGGTTAGTTAACTCGGTTGTTAATATATTAAAGACCGTATTTATCCAATGGAGGTATATTGATAATGAATAGATATACTGCCAAAACAAAAGATGAGGCAATAAAAAATGCGGCGACAGAAAAAAATGTCAGTCCGGAAGAAATTATTTATTTTGTTGTTGAAGAAAAAACAGGCGGTTTGTTCGGTATAGGTGCCAAGGCGATAATCGAAGCATATGCCCAAAAAGATATTGAGGAATTTATTGCCGGTTATTTACAAAACTATTTTGCCAATATCGG
This sequence comes from Erysipelotrichia bacterium, assembly GCA_030525245.1. Lineage (GTDB taxonomy): Bacteria > Bacillota_I > Bacilli_A > Erysipelotrichales > Erysipelotrichaceae > UBA1783. Next base: position 1,155 of record JAUNFB010000005.1, on the reverse strand, counting down.
TATGAATTGTGATATATTAATCGAAAATAAGAATGACTGCTATATGGTTAATTTGAATGCGGACAATAATGCTGTTCTTATCGGTAAAGCCGGACAAACTTTACAGGCTATTACCGCAGTTGTAAAAGGGGCAGTAAGTGCCGAATTCAGAAAACATATCAATATTTTAATTGATATTAATGGTTATAAAGAAGAGAGATATGCTAAATTAAAAAATATGGTCGGAAAGATTGCTCGTACAGTTCAAAAAACGAAAGTATCTGCCCGCTTAGGTCAAATGACCAATGATGAAAGAAGAGTTATTCATCAATATTTGTCTAATTTCCCGCATATCAGAACTGAATCTGAAGGTGAAGGACAAGAGCGTCGCTTAAAGATTATTTACGATCCTAATAAATAAGCCAAAAACTTACCTGAAGGAGGCACTTCGTAAGGAAGTAGCCTCCTTCGGTTTTTGTAATCAGTCGGAATGATTGAATTATAGGTAAATCAATCATATTGGATGATTACAAAATGGATAAGTACATCTACAACGAACAGAACGAACTTTGGTATGAACTGCAGGACTACTATCTGCCCTGTCTGAAATTGCCGGAGGAAGAAGCAGTACACATCGGCATTTGGGGACAGCGACACCTGCGGTATATCCCGCAAGCACAAGGTCTGCTTGTATGCCGAGCTGCTGACTACCGGCAAGCTGAACGATTATCTCGCTGACCTCAACGAGCAGGCAGAAGCAATGTTTTCCCGGCTGGTAAAGCAGCTTTCCGAAAAATAGGACGTAACGGAAGCTCTCAAAGCGGGAAATCAGATGCTTGTGGGTATATAGAATGAATAACATCCGCAGTGCTGCTATGGAAATCGTTTTAAGTGAGCTTATATACTGTTAATACTAAGCAAGAAAAGTCGCTGTCACAGACGACGGCTTTTCCTTTTTGGGTAGTATTCAAGAAGTCATAAAGTTCCGTGAGTAATGTAAGAAGGCAATGCTTTGAGAAAAATAGAAAAAGATTAGAACAATATTCTGAATACTACTTGAAATTTAGGGAAAAATTTGCCATAATACTGTTGTATATCTATGGGGGGAGGATTTGTATCCTTTTTGCCTTAGAAATTATGGAAGGAGGACTTGACTATGGCAAACGGAAATGCGAC
>JAUNFB010000032.1 GCA_030525245.1 Erysipelotrichia bacterium | reverse complement strand
TCAGAGTTCGTGGTTGAAATACTTTTTAAAAGCAAAAAAAATAGCCTTACGAATAAGACTAATCATTTTAAATAAATGGAGCGAGCGACGGGAATCGAACCCGCGTAGTCAGCTTGGAAGGCTGAAGTTCTACCATTGAACTACATCCGCAAGAAATAAGTGGTGACCCGTGGGCGATTTGAACGCCCGACCCCCTGATTAAAAGTCAGATGCTCTACCTACTGAGCTAACGGGTCATTTGGCTGGAATGGCTGGATTTGAACCAGCGCAATGCCAGAGTCAAAGTCTGGTGCCTTACCACTTGGCTACATCCCAATCACCGAAAATGGTGGGAGGGGGCAGATTCGAACTGCCGAACCCATAGGGAACAGATTTACAGTCTGCCGCGTTTAGCCACTTCGCTACCCTCCCGGTTTCTAAAAAAAATGGTGCCGGATATAGGACTTGAACCTACAACCTACTGATTACAAATCAGTTGCTCTGCCAATTGCGCTAATCCGGCACAATGGTGGAGGTTAACGGGCTCGAACCGCTGACCCTTTGCTTGTAAGGCAAACGCTCTCCCAACTGAGCTAAACCTCCATAACCACAATGCTTATATAATTTAGCATATTTACCGGATGGTTGTCAACAATTTTCTTAAATTTCTTTATAAAATTTAATTGATGACACTGCGTAAGTTCCAATAACCTAACAGCACTATTATTATACACAAGTATTCTAAAATAATAAAGTATTATTTTAACAAATGTTGTATAATATTTTCACGAGGTGGACGAATTTATGCTGAAAGTTTTTAACAAAAATGCACTGACAAGAAAACAAAGATTTAGTAAAGCTATACTTTTTGGTTGCTTAGCAACATTGTTGGCTGTGGTTCTTAATTTGATTCTTATAAAAGTATTTTATGTATATTTCTCAATTTTATATTTAGCTATCGGTTTAGGAATTGGCTATTGTATTCAGTATTTTGGCAGAGGAGTGCAAATACAATTTTCTCTGTTGGCAGCCGGATTAACCTTGCTGACTATTATTATTTGTGATTTGACAGCCTTTAATTTTGATGTTAGAAGTATTTTGACAAGTTTAACATCTTATGGCTTAGATTCATTGATAGATTTGGCATATCGTATCGTAGGCATTTATTTAGCTTTCCGCTATGCCCGCGTTGTATAAGGAGTGTTTAGTTTATGCGTCGTTATGGTATACCGCTGATAGTGATTATTATTTCTTCGATCGGTTTATATTTGTTTAAGAATTATGCTTTTTTTACTTATAAAGGAACAATGGTAGTTATTTTGACAGCATTGGCTTTATTTATTTACGGAGTATATCTTAATATCGGTAAAAGTAAGAAATCAGATACATGGATTAAGAAATTTATCGTTTTTTCTTTTTTTATACTTTTGGTAATGATGCAATTGGGATTATTTAGAGTCAGATTTATATCAATATTTTTAGATGTAATCGGTGCCGACAATCTAATTTATTCTATGTTGTATATATATTTGGGTTTTATTTTCTTTTAGGAGGTTTGACAGGTGGAACAGAATCAAATTGTTCATGGTTTTAAGGTCGATAAAATTGTTGATGTAGCTGAACTTGAAGCAACTGCTTATTTTTTAACTCATCAGAAAACTAAGGCACAGCTATTATATCTGGAAAGAGAAGATGATAATAAAACCTTTTCTATTGCTTTTAAGACAATTCCTACGGATGATACCGGCGTATTTCATATTTTAGAACATTCAGTACTAAACGGCTCGGAAAAATATCCTTTGAAAGAACCGTTTGTTGATTTACTGAAAGGATCTTTGCAAACATTCTTAAATGCGATTACTTATCCCGATAAAACTGTTTATCCGGTAAGCAGCCGCAACAAAAAAGATTTTATAAATTTAACCAGAGTTTATTTGGATGCGGTATTTAAGCCTAATTGTAAGAAAAATGCTAATGTTTTCTATCAGGAAGGTTGGCATTATGAATTAAAAAATAAAGAAGATGATCTTTCATATAAAGGCGTTGTATATAATGAAATGCAAGGTGCTTATGCTTCTTCGGAAAGAATGGCTGATCAATATTTGATGAACTATTTATATCCGAATAATTGTTACCGGTATTCCAGTGGCGGTGATCCGAAACATATTCCTGATTTAACTTATCAACAATTTTGTCAAGCTCACGATACTTACTATCATCCTACCAATTCAATGATTTTTTTGGATGGTAAAATGGATGTGGAAGAGATGCTACAAATAATCAATGACGAATATTTGGATCATTATACGGAGAATTTACATAAGTATACTATTGAAAAACAACAACCGGTAATCAATGAGAAAATTGTTAAAGAATATGCCGTGGTTAAAGAAGAAGATTTAAAAAATAAGACCATCATCAATTTCGGTTATGTTATCGGTAATTATGATGATTTTACTTCTGTGGCGGCTATGGAAATATTAAGCAGGGTTTTGGCTGAAAACAATGATTCGGTATTAACTAAAGCTATTATTTCTCAAGGATTAGCCGAAAATGTGACAATTTCATTGGAAAACAGTATCTTACAACCTTATTTATCGATTACTGTTTCCAATACCGAAGAACAAAATTATGCTCAAATTAAGAAAACAATCGAAGATACATTATTATCAGTTGTTAAAAAAGGAATTGATAAGAAGTTGTTGACAGCTATTTTAAATCGAATGGAATTCACTAATAAAGAAAAGGATTTCGGAGCCGCTCCGAAAGGTGTCATCTATGATATTTGGGCTTTGAATAGTTGGAATTACGGTGGAAATCCATTGGATGCCTTGACCAATGATGCTATTTATAAGGATTTAAGAGGCAAGATAAATAGCGATTACTTCGAAAAATTGATTAGCGATTTGATTCTTAATTCTAAACATTGGGCTTCAATAATTTTGCGTCCGGAAGTCGGTTTGGATAAAAAGCAGCAGGCTGAAGTACAAGCAAAATTAAAGTCTTATAAAGATAATCTGTTGGATGCGGAAATTGAAAAGTTATGGGAATTTAATAAACAGTTCTCTGCTTGGCAATTAATGCAGGACAGCGAAGATGTAAAAGCAATGTTGCCTAAGCTTGAATTAAGTGATATTGATGACAAACCGCAAAAGATCGAAAAAAAGGTTCAAAGAGTTGATAATATTGATGTGTTGGTTTATCCGACAACGAAAAATGATATAGTTTATGTTAATGAATTATATCGATGTGATGATTTATCTTTGAATGAGATATCTTTATTATCACTGTTAAAAAATTTAATCGGTGATTTAAATACCGAAAAATACAGTGCTGAAGAACTTATTAGAGAAAAAAGTGCTTATTTAGGCTACATAGATTTATCGAGCCGTGTATATAGTGATTATCATCATGAAGGAAACTATAAGTATATTTTGGATGTTACTTATTCTTTCTTGAAAGAAAATCAAGAACAGGCATTGTCTCTTATTGATCAGTTGTTAAATCATACGTTGTTTAATAATAAAGAAACTATTTTGAATATTATTAAACAAATTAAAACTTCTTTGGAAATGGATATTTCGATGTATGGACATGTTTATGGCATGAGGAGAGTTCGTTCTTCGCTAAATGAAGAGGGAATGATTATTGAATATGACTGTGGATATTCTTATTATGAATTTATAAAAGGCTTATTGAATGAAGATATAGACGCCGTAATAAATAGATTACAGAATTTATATAGCAAGATATTCAGTGAATCCCGTCTGACATTAGCTCTTTATGATGAAAAGCCGCTGGAATTGACTGCAGATATTCTGAGATTACGCAATGATGAAGGTAAAGTTGATTTTAACAATCATAAAAAATTGAACGAAAAGAAGAATGAAGGTATCGTCATCACCGGTGCTGTCGGTTATGGAGAGATGGCAGCTGATATCAGCGGCCAAATTGATGATTTCCGCGGACAGATGGCTGTGATCAACAAGATCTTATCTCTGGATTATTTGTGGAATACGGTCAGAGCTCAAGGCGGTGCATACGGTGTCGGAGTTACTACCAGCGCCAACAGTGTTACTTTCTATTCCTTCCGTGATCCGAAGCCGCTTAATTCGATCGCAACATATAAGAAGTGTGCACAATATCTAACTGATTTGGCTGATTCAAATGAGAATTTGGAAAAATATATCATCGGTACAATCGGAGACAGTGAACCGATATTGACAAATAAGTCCAAAATGCAGATAGGAAATGTGGAATATTTTACTAATTATACTTACGAAGATAGATGTAATAGTCGTCACCAAGTATTAAATACTACAAAAGAAGACTTATTGAAAGCAGCAAAAATATATGATTATGTGGCTAAAAATGCTCATTTGTGCATCGTTGCCGATAAGGAAACAATTGAAGGCTGTTCGGAAATAGAAAGAGTATTGAATTTGTAAGAACAAATAATTTTATCTTAGATTAATAAAAAGTTGTATGCCGAATTGGCATACTGCTTTTTGTTTGAACAGAGTTTTATAAAAACTTTAATGATTAATTTTTGACTGTTATCATTTATCAGCATATAATTAGAAAAGTGATGAAGAGAATATTGATTGTAGAAGATGATCGCGGAATAGCTGAGGCGGTAAAGAAGTATGGTGAGAAATGGGGGCTGGAAGTAGTTATTGCTACGGATTTTCATGATGTTTTGGCTGATTATAATTTATATCAACCGCATTTGGTTTTGTTGGATATATCATTGCCGTATTTCAATGGGTATTATTGGTGTAATGAAATAAGAAAAATATCGCAAGTACCGATTGTTTTCATTTCATCTTTTCGCGAAAATATGAACATTTTAATGGCAATGAATATGGGAGCCGATGATTTCATTGTCAAGCCTTTTGATGGCGATGTTTTGATTGCCAAAATCAATGCTTTGCTCAGAAGAACATATGATTTTTCTAATGAACAGGATTTTTTGCATTATAAAGATTTGACTTTGAATGTTTGTGATAATTCTTTGACTTATAAAGAGGAAAAGATTGATTTGAGCCGTAATGAATATCGTATTATTTATTGCCTGTTAAAAAATAGAGGAAAAATTGTCAAAAGGGAAAAATTGATGGAGGAATTATGGAATACCGACAGTTTTATTGATGAAAATACTTTGACGGTTAATATTAATCGTTTACGTAAAAAGCTGAAAGAGCTGGGAATTGAAGACTTTATCGTGACAAAACATGCACGCGGATATATAGTGGAATAGAAATATGAAATTGTTTTTTAAATATTTACAATCTAAAGAAAAATTGATATTGTTGTTTATTCTTTTTTTAACAGTATACGCCTTTGTTTTTTGGCTGTACGGAATCGGAATGCAAGCAATAATATATCCGACATTATTAAATTGTATTCTTTTTATTGTTGCCTTAATTATAGATTTTCGGAAAACTTATATTATTCATAAGAAATTTCAAAATTATGATATTGCTGACATTGTCGCTCAAAACAATGAGGAGACAAGTATTATCTTAAATGATTATCAAGAAAAGCTTTCTGATCTTGTAGAAGATTTAAGTAAGCAAAAATATGAAGATGATGAGCGTTATAAAAGAATGGTTGATTATTATACTTTATGGGTTCATCAAATTAAAACGCCTATAGCTTCAATGCGTCTGCATCTACAAAGTGAAGACAGTGACTTGTCTCGACAATTGTTGATCGATTTAACCCGTATTGAACAATATGTGGAGATGGTGATGGCTTTCTTGCGCTTAAAAAGCGAATATAATGATTTTGTATTTCAAAATTATGATTTGAATGTAATTATATCTAATGCTATAAAAAAGTTTAAAGAAGAATTCATTATTCGTAAGATATCGCTTATGTATGATAATTGTAATATGGTACTTGTAACCGATGAAAAATGGCTGCAATTTGTTATTGAACAAATTATTTCTAACAGTTTGAAATATACTTTAACCGGCAATATTAAAATTTATTTAGATATAAATGGTAACCTTCATATTGAGGATACGGGAATAGGGATAGCTCCCGAGGATTTATCACGTGTATTTGAAGCCGGATATACCGGATATAACGGACGATTGGATAAAAAAGCCAGTGGTTTGGGATTGTACCTTTGTAAGAAAATATGCTCCAATCTATCCATAGATATCCATATTAATTCAGCGTTGAATAAAGGAACGGAAGTAATTCTTAATTTTGGAAAACAGGAAAAAATATAAATGTTACAAAAAAGTAAGATTTTCTTTCAAATTGTAAGATAAAGTAATTTAATCGGAATAGGTAGTTTTAGTAAAATCAAAACTGTTGTAGGAGAGGAAATTTTTATGAGTATATTAGAAGTAAACAATTTGAAAAAAATTTATTGCAGTCGTTTTGGTAATAATGAAACCATCGCTTTAAAAGATGTTTCTTTTTCGGTTGAAAAAGGTGAATATGTTGCGATTATGGGAGAGTCAGGTTCCGGTAAATCAACACTTTTGAACATATTAGCTTCTTTGGATAAACCTACCTCAGGCAGTATCCTTTTGCAAGGAAAAGATATAAGAAATATAAAAGGCAAAGATCTTGCACGGTTTAGAAGAGACAATTTGGGTTTTGTCTTTCAGCAGTTCAATCTTTTAGATACTTTTACTGTTGAAGACAATATTTATTTGCCCTTAGTTTTAGCACGGGAAAGTTATCAACAAATGCATGAAAAGTTACTTCCTTTGGCGGAAAAATTAAAAATAGATGCCCTGTTAAAAAAATATCCGTATGAAATATCCGGCGGTCAAAAACAAAGAGTTGCTGTTGCACGCGCTTTAATAACAAATCCTCAGATTATTTTAGCTGATGAGCCTACAGGGGCTTTGGATTCCAAATCTTCCGATGAATTGCTCAGCTTGTTCCAACAAATAAATCGCAATGGACAAACGATTTTGATGGTTACTCATTCCCTGAAGGCTGCCAGTTGTGCCGGCAGGATACTATTTATAAAGGATGGTACTATCTTTCATCAAATTTATCGCGGTCAAAGTAGTAATGAACAAATGTACCAAAAAATATCTGATACATTAACGATTTTACAAACAGGCGGTGAAAAATAATGAAAACATTTTTTTATCCACATTTGGCTTTTCAAAATATTAAACGCAATAAGATGTTATATTTACCTTATATATGTACTTGTATTGCGATGGTAATGATGTACTATATCGTCATCTTTATACGCTACAATGGAAAAATTTCTCTTTTAACCGGCAGTGGTTCCGCATTGAATATGCTTATGGCATTTGGGGGAGCAGTAATTTTCGTTTTTTCCGGGATCTTTTTGTTTTATACCAATTCTTTTTTAATTAAAAGAAGACAGAGAGAATTGGGCTTATATAATGTTTTAGGAATGGGAAAGAGCAACATTATCAATATAGTTATTTGGGAAAATATTTTTATCGCTTGTATTTCTTTAATCTGTGGCATATTCTTCGGCATCGTATTTTCTAAATTAGCCGAATTGGGTTTAATTAAGATAATTAATGCTCAGGTTGATTATGATTTGAATATTTCCTTGCCGGCAGTAATCCAAACAATTTTGGTTTACACGGTTATCTTTGTTCTTTTATTGTTTAATTTTGTTATTAAAATACTTAAAAACAACACAATTGATCTGATCAATTCGGACAGTTATGGCGAAAAAGAGCCTAAAAGCAATTGCCTTCTGGCTGTTGGTGGTTTAATAGTGTTAATTGTTGCCTACAGCATTGCCGTGCAGGTGAAGAATCCGATAGAATCGTTAGTTTTCTTTTTCTATGCGGTGATATTAGTAATAATTGCCACTTATATGTTGATGATTTCCGGATCGGTATATTTATGCAAATTATTACGAAATATTAAATCATATTATTATAAGCCGGAACATTTTATCAATGTTTCTATAATGAACTATCGGATGAAGAAGAACGGAGCAAGTTTAGCATCTATCTGTATCATAACCACCATGGTATTAGTTATATTGTCATCAACGGCTACTTTATATGCTGCTAAGGAAAATTCCATAAAATCGATTCTTCCACGGGAAATAAATGTTGAGCTCAGAGGTTATGATCGGAATTCTTTTTTGGAAAACATTTCCGGCATAACAAAAATATTGGATGAAAATAGTTATATTGATAAATATGCTTATGTTTGGGCTTATGATGATGCGGATTATAGTTACAAAGGAATCGGTTATGATTTGTACTGTATTGATTTGGCAACATATAATCGTTTGTCAGGTCAAAATGAAAAATTGGATTCCGATGAGGTATTAATCAGTTTTTATAGTCCATACAGTATAAAAGATTGGCGGGAAATTACCGTTACAAATAAAATTTATCATGTAGAGAAAATAGTTGATAAATTCGTCGAAAATTCGGAGGCTGCCAAAAATATCAGCAATACGGTTTTTGTTGTGGTAGATGATTTGAATAATTTGGATCAGGATCTTTTAATATATCATTATACTTGTGGCTTTAATTTATCTTCAGAGGTTGATGAAAAAATTGTTATAAAAAATATTAATAAGCAATTTTCCGCAATGGAATTTGACGAAAATATAACCTATAAAATTACGGACAGAAACAGTGAGAGCGCAGCTTTCTATGGTATATATGGTGGTTTATTTTATATCGGAATCATTTTGAGTATTGTCTTTATCGGTGCAGCGGTTTTAATGATTTACTACAAGCAAATTGTTGAAGGATATGAAGATCAGAGACGCTTCATAATTATGCAACAAGTCGGATTAGATAAAAAAGATATTCGTAAATGTATTAATAGACAATTATTGATTATATTCTTTTTGCCTTTATTGTTGAGTGGTCTGCATTTGACATTTGCTTTTCCGATGATTGATAAGATCTTGGTTTTGTTTAATACTAAAAATTTGCCTTTGGAGATTGCGGTAACCATTATGTGCTTTGTAGTATACGCGATATTTTATATCCTTATTTACCGTTTTACTTCTAATGTCTATTATCATTTGGTGAGTGTTGCGGATGAGCAAAATATTTAAGTATATTATGTATTACTTTATATGCTTTATTGAGAATGTAATGTTGATAATTGTAATCACATTGTTTTTGTTAGCAACATTACTTTATCAATTATTTGCGAAGAAATAATTGGTGGTGCAGGCTGTTGATAAAGTCAATTTTTCAAATTGACTTAGTCACAGCCTTTTATATTTTTAAAAATATAAAAAGAGCAAATTTAGGAATTAGGTACCTAATATTTACTCTTGTAAATTCGATAAAAAATAAATTACTTCAAAACTTTGGCAGTTTTGCGATATTAGTCGAATACTTTTTCTAAAGCAATCCTTTTTTTCGCAACATCGACTTCTAAAACTTTAACTTTGACTGTTTCACCAACAGATATGACATCTGTTGGCTTTTTAACAAATGATTTAGAAAGTTTGCTGATATGAATTAAACCGTCTTGATGAACTCCAATATCGACAAAGGCACCGAAATCAGCGACATTTCTTACTGTTCCGGTCAAAATCATTCCTTCTTTTAAGTAAGAAATATCCATAATATCACTTCTTAGTATCGGAGCAGGCAGTTCACTTCGCGGATCTCTTGCCGGTTGTAATAATTCTTTGACAATATCATTTAGAGTCAATTCACCGATATTTAATTTTTCAGCTAGTTTTTTGTGGCCAACCTTCTTAATTTGTTCCGGTAAATTCTTTAAGTTATGATTTTTTATATCATCTTCCGTGTAATTAAATTGTGCTAATATTTTTTTTGCTGCTTCATAACTTTCCGGGTGAACGGCCGTATTATCTAATATTTCGGCTGAATCAGCAACACGAATAAAACCGGCTGCTTGTTGATAGGCTTTTTCACCGATACCGGTGACTTGTTTCAATTCTTCTCGTGAACCAAAACGTTTGTTTTCTCGGTAAGTTACAATGTTTTCGGCTGTTTTGGCTGAAATGCCGGCAATATTTTTTAATAAAGATACCGAGGCGGTATTTAATTCCACACCGACACTGCTTACGCAATTTTCAACCACACCGTCTAAGGCTACAGATAATTCTTTTTGATTCATATCGTGTTGGTATTGACCGACACCGATTGATTTTGGATCAATCTTTACCAATTCGGCTAAAGGATCTTGAATTCTGCGGGCGATAGAAATGGCGCTTCTCTTTGTCAAATCGTATTGTGGGAATTCTGCAATAGCTAATTTGGAAGCACTGTATACCGAAGCTCCGGCTTCGTTGGTCATCAGGTAAGATACCGGATGTTTTTGATGCTTGATTAAATCTGCCACAAATATTTCGCTTTCCTTGCTGGCTGTACCGTTTCCTACCGAGATGATATCCACATGATACTTGTCAATTAAATTTGTCAATTCTTTAGCGGCTTCGGCAGTTTTATTTTGAGGCGGTGTAGGGTAGACAACAGTTGTATCCAATGGATTACCGATGTCATCGACAATGGCGATTTTGCAGCCGGTACGATATGCCGGGTCAAATCCCATCACAACTTTACCTACAATCGGTGGTTGAAGTAATAAGTTTTTAAGATTCTCTTTGAATACTTCTATAGCTTGGCTTTGAGCGTTGGCGGTTAAGTCGTTGCGAATTTCTGTTTCGATACTGCTTTGAATCAATCTCTTATAGCTATCGGCAATTACTTCTTGTAATAATTGTTTATTGGCACTTTCGGCATAACGATTAATAATTTTATCGGCGATATATTGGTAAATATAATTTTCATCTGCTTCGATTTTAACAGTTAAAAATCCTTCTTTTTCACCGCGATTAATAGCTAAAATTCTGTGCGACACCAATTTCTTTAGTGGCTCTTTGAAATCATAATAATTGCGATATACACTGTCTTGGTCGGTTTTGCTTTTAGAAATTAAAAAGCCGTTGTTGAAGGTATAAAATCGAATTTCTTTCCGATAATCGGCATTATCGGAAATCATTTCGGCAATAATATCCTTGGCTCCATTCAGGGCGTCTTTTATGGTGTTGACTTCCTTTTGAGGATCGATGAAGGCTGATGATTCTTTTTGTAAATCGCAGTCCTGTTTTAACAGGATGATTTGGGCCAACTTTTCCAATCCTTTTTCTTTGGCAATAGTGGCTCTTGTTCTTCTTTTCGGCCGGTATGGGCGATAAATGTCTTCTAATTCCGTCAGAGTAGTAGCATTATCAATTTTTTTAATTAATTCTTCAGTTAGTTTATCTTGATTTTCAATTAATCTTTTAATATCTTCCTTTTTCTCGTTTAAGACACGAAGAGCAGCTAATCTCTCTTCAAATGTTCTTAGAAGTTCATCGGAAAGATTGCCCGTGGCTTCTTTCCTGTAACGGGCAATGAAGGGAACAGTGTTCCCTTCATCAAGTAATTTTATAACTGTATCTGTCTGCTTTAGAGATATATTCAACTCCGAAGCTAATTGCTTATTTATTTCCATATGTTAAATTTCCAATAAGTTTAAGATAGCTTGGTAGTAACAAGCTGTTTGCGTCATTAATGATTCGGCAGTAACAAATTCATTGTCATCGTGAATGTGGTAATTATATTTACCATCATCACATCCGAAAGCAACGATATTGTGCATATCTTTGGCGTAAGTGCCGCCACCGATAGATAACGGCTTGCTTTCCTTATCGCCTGTAACATCAACATAAGCTTTATACAAGGATTTAATCATTGGGTGTTCCAAAGGGAAGAATAGCGGGTCTATACCATCGATATTTACAATATTTCCCGCACCGCTTTTATTTAAAGCTTCCATAACGGTTTCTTTATGCATAGTTACAGGGAAACGAATATCAATTGTAAAGTAGAAGTCTTCATCCTCTTTATAAGCTTTTCCGACATTGAAGGTTAACTTGCCGTACTCATCTTCAAATCCTACACCGGCATTTTTACCATTGTAATCAAGAGAAATCAGTTTATGGTAAATGTCGGTTAAAGGGTCGTTTAAGCCGGCTTGATACAAACCTTCCATGGCATAAGAAATGGCATTAACGCCTTTTTCAGGTAGGGAAGCGTGTGCGGCTACGCCGTGAACGGTTAAAGTGTTGTCTTGCAAGGTAAAATCAATGTGATTTTCCTGGAAGAAAGAAGTCAATTTGTTTTGATCAAAATCTGTTCCGTTTAATTTTATAGTACAATTAGCGGCAACAACATTGGCTACTGTTCCGGCCTTGATGTCGGCAATTTTTTCACTCCTGCCTTTAAGTAATCCATCAACCATTCCTTTTTCACCAAATACCAGCGGGAATTCGCCATCAGGTGTAAAACCGCAGTTAACATGTCCCTCTTTTTCAATATAATGTTCAACACCTCTTGAACCGGATTCTTCATTGCAACCTAAGATAAGTCTTACTCTTTTCTTAAATGTGCTTTCTTTTTCTTTCAACATTCTTAATGCGGCCAATGAACAGCAAACAGCACCTTTATCGTCGGAAGTTCCTCGACCGTAATATTTGTCATTTATAAAAGTTAACTTAAACGGATCGGTTGCCCAGCTGTCACTTACCGGCACAACATCAAGGTGGGCCAAAATGCCGATGATTTCTTCTCCTTGTCCCATTTCGACATATCCGCAATAGTCATCAAGATTTACGGCTTTAAAACCGTATCCGCGAGCGATTTCCAAAGCTTTTTCTAAGCAAGCTTTGTTGTTGACACCAAACGGTGTTCCGTTTTCATTTGGTACATAAATACTGTTATAGCTGACTAAAGTCGCTAAGTCATTTAAAATGCTTTCTTTGTAATTTAATACTTCTTGATTTAACATAATTCCTTTCCTTTCTCTTTAATTTAACATTGATTTGTTTGTCAACGGATCAACATCTTCGTCATCATATTCGGTATAGTATTGACTGATAAGATTTTTGCTGTCGGCAATCAATTTATCAATTTTTTCATAATACAATTTTGTGTAGCCTTGCAGTTCTTTTAGTTGGCAACTCTCCTGAAGAAGTTTAACAATGCTGTCCGAAAGTTTCATTTCTTCAAAGATATCGGCCATAAAATCGCTTAACCAATAGCTTTCTGCCTGCTGATAAGAAATAAGATCTTCCTTCAAAGCCACTAAAACTCCTAAGATACTGGTTAGAAGCATTGCTTCCAAATCTTGTAAATCTTCAAAACTTTTTGGTATGACCACTTGTATCCTCCTTTTAACGAGACTATTTATTAATATTATACTACATAAACAATGCAAGTTGTAATAATGCCCCAAAAAGATTATAATTTAGAAGATGGAGGTTTTTTCATGAAAAAGAAATTATTAAAAGCCTTTATATTGTTGGTGGAGTTTGGACTGTGTTTCGCTGCTGCAATGGCTTTTGCTTATAACTACTTGTATCCGTATCCTAACGGCTATCTAGACGAATTGGAGAGAGCCGATGAAGCACGTTATTATAAAGTTGTATATAAAGAAAAAGTTGATAAGCATACTTTATTATATTTTTCTAAAAGTAATAACGGTGTAGGTAATTCTGTGCATTTTGGGACAATAAACAGCAATATGCCTGATTTTATAGCTAATTTTTCTTGTGAATCAACAAGCTCGGTATATTTACCTTGCGAAACAGTCAGCTATACTATGACATCGGATAATGTTTATTATCTGTTTGGAGCAACTCAGGATGAGAACACGGTAGCTATTGATGTTACTTTCTATCAATCCGATGACAATAAGATGACTTATGAAATGACTTACAGCAATCAATGTTTCTATTACAAAGGTTTTGATCCGCAATGGGCGCAATATAATTGCACGATTACCGGATATAATCAAAACGGTGAGGCGACATTTGAATATTACGGTTCACCTTTTGAAATGAATCAGTCATCAATTATCGAAAATATTTAAACCGAAAAAGATCATTTTTAATAGCCGAATTTAAGGAGAAAAATGATATGACAGAAAAAATAAAAAAGAATTTTAATTCGTATACAGTAACATTTGTATTATTTGCTTTGTCTGTTGCTTGTGTAATTGCTAAAGCCATTGTTGGATCATCAATAGATGCTGACGGAATGTTAAAAGAACCATTCTTCTTATTGCCGCTGGCTCTTATCTTGTTTGTCAGCGGAATGGTGCTGCTTTTTGTGACAGTGATTAAAAACATTCTGATTTTACGTAAAAATGCCGACATTCAGTATAAAAAAGAACTGAAGCGTCATATTTTGGCTGGCATTGGTCTGATTGTGTTATGCACGACAGTAATATTTTTATTGATATTAGCCAATAAATAGCAACAAAAATTATGATGTTTAAAAGAAGTTGTACTTGTAATAGCTTGTACAACTTCTTTTTTTTACCTAATCCATTAGATGGTTAAATTTTAATAAACAACTATATTTTTGGTTAATGAAAAATAATTTCTGAGTTACAAATATGATCATATGTTTTAAAATTCTGCTACTTTTTGTGTGGTATTTTGCTTTACAAGAAGTGAAATCATCCGGCTTTTAAAAATCAACAGGACAAATAATGTTGATTGCTTGCTCTGTTATCGGATGAACGAATTTTAAACTGTAGGAATGTAACATAAGTCTTTGCGCATTTGTATGACCGTATATCTTATCACCGATTAATGGATGATTGATATAGGCCAAGTGTACTCTTATTTGATGGGTTCTGCCTGTTTTTAATTGACAACTTATCAAAGTGTTGCTTCCTAACTGCTTTAGCGGAGTGATTACGGTTATGGCCTCTTTTCCTTTGGCTGATACAACATAGCGATTGTTTTGATGACGATCACTGCCTATGGGTTTATTGATTGTCATTTTATTTTTGATGATACCTTCGGCAATCGCAACATATGTTCTTTGAATTTTCTTCTTTTCCAGCATGTCATCAAATATCGGCACCAAGTATGGCTGCTTGCAATAAAGAATGCATCCGGATGTATCTTTATCTAAACGGTGAATGTGATATACTTTGTGTTTTTGGTTGGTTGTTAAATAATAATAGGCTACATAATTATCCAAGGCATTGGTTCCTTGATCATCATGTATTATTAAATTTAATGGTTTGTTGACAACTAAAAGATATTCATCTTCGTAGAGAATTTCTAATGTTGATTTTACCGGCTGAATGTTTATTTCTTCATCTTTTAATACATCTATATTTACAAAATCATTTGTTGTCAGCAGACAATTGCCGGTAATTATTTTATCGTTGACTTTTATTCTTTTTTCTTGTTTCATTAAGTAAATATTTTTTTTGGAATGAAATATATTTATTAAAAATTCATATAAAGTTTGAACGGTGATGACTTGTCTCTTCATAAAAAACTCCCTTCTGCAGAATAGTATAATATAAAAATATGGTGAAAATAAGAAAATAATAAAAAAATGAAAAAAAATTGAAATAACACTTGCAACCGAGAGCATTGTATGGTAGTATAAATGAGCACTAAGAATTCAGACAAGGAGAAGTACTCAAGAGGCTGAAGAGGTGCCCCTGCTAAGGGTATAGGTCGGGAAACTGGCGCGAGGGTTCAAATCCCTCCTTCTCCGCCATAAAGTTATTTACAGTTTGATTTGGTCCAGTGGTGTAGTGGTTTAACATGCCTCCCTGTCACGGAGGAGATCGCGAGTTCGATCCTCGTCTGGACCGCCATTATGCAGGTGTAGTTCAATGGTAGAACGCCACCTTGCCAAGGTCGACACGGGGGTTCAATTCCCCTCACTTGCTCCATTAGAAAGCGACTTACGGTATTGATTATTCGTAAGTTTTTTATTGCTTAAAAAAAAATAGTGGAAATTTGCGATGAATGCAGGTATAATAGATTTTGTTAAGCCGTTTTAGCTCAGTAGGTAGTAGCGCTTTCTTGGTAGGGAAGAGGTCAGCAGTTCGAATCTGCTAATCGGCACCATTGTCAATAAAAGTTAAGTATGTGCTTAACTTTTTATTTTATTTGCTTTTTATTATTGAAAGAATGGAATATAATGAAAGGGGTAGGTGGATTATGGTTACAAAAAAACAAATAGCTTTTAAATATAACATGATTATCGTGATTTTATTGATTATATTTTTAATCAGTGGATCGTTTGTCACTTATTATTTTGTTCAATCAAATCGCAGCAAACAGGATATTAATATTTTAAGGAATCAAATAGTAAGACCTGCAGGTGATCAAAATGTAAATGATGATCCGCAACTGACTGAAAAAAATAATGCCGAAAAGTTGGAATCGTATCAAAAACTTTATCAACAAAATCATGATCTTGTCGGTTGGATTTATATTGAAGGTACAAGTGTTGATTTTCCGGTAATGCAAACTAAAACAGTTAAGGACTATTATTTATATAAGAATTTTAATGAAGAATATTCTGTAAGCGGCTTACCTTATGTTCAGGAAGAATGTGATGTATTTCAGCCGACCGATAATGTGATCATACATGGACATCACCGCAGTGACGGGACAATGTTTGCTCCGCTTTTAAAATACAAAGACTATGATTTCTATCAACAACATAAGTTTATTGAATTTGATACGATTAAAGAATGCCATAAGTATCAAATAATGGCGGTCTTTTCCGTCAAAGTCAACACTTCCAACGATGAATTTGCTTATTATAATTTCATTGATGCTGCTGACAGTATCGATTTTGATAATTATGTCAGTCAATGCATGAAATATGCTTTATACGATACCGGAATTAATGCTAATTACGGTGATAAATTATTGACTATATCTACTTGTGACTTTACGATATCCGATGGTCGATTTGTGGTTGTAGCCAAGAGAATAGATTAGTAGCTTATTTTTTAATAAAAACTAAATAAACTGTAATAGAGGTTAGTATTATTAATACTATTGAGAGCATTGTTAAATAAGGGACAATGCTCTTTTTTTCTTGGAGTTCATTGTTGCTGATTGTCTTTTTTAATTTAATGCTGATGAAAGTTGATAAGGCAA
>JAUNFB010000031.1 GCA_030525245.1 Erysipelotrichia bacterium | reverse complement strand
GTTACAGGTGGCAGAGCGTTTAGAAGAATATGATTATATTTTCGGCGGACATTATGGTGTTGAAATTGAAAGTAATGTAATAGTTGATGTTGTGGAAACGGCAGAAAAGATTCTGCAAAATCCGAATGATTACGACTATTGTAAAGTCAGAAAAGGATTTGACGGCAAGGAAAATATCATAATGTGTAAAGAAATTCCTAATTTCTCTTGTATTGCTTATAAAGAGCAAGGAGTCTATATGGAAGATGCTCAAAAGATTGTGGATGAATATTTGAAGAAGTGATACTTCTTCTTTTTTTATTGACAAAGTATCATAAAAAGGTTTTATTATTTATCTTTTTTTGAGATTTTAAGTAGAGTTTAGAACCGTACAATTAAAGAGTAAAAATTGCGAAAGATCTAAGCAAAAAATAGGAGGAGATTTATGATTGTTCAACTTAGAATTGATGAACGTCTAATCCATGGTCAGATTACAACTGCCTGGTCTCGTTTTCTTGATGTAAGTCGTATTGTAGTCGCGAATGATAGACTTGCAAAAGATGAATTGACAACTCAAACACTTTTAATGAGTGCTCCTGCCGGGAAGAAGGTTGCCGTTAGAGGTATAGATGCCACTATTAAATTACTTTCTGATCCGCGGATTGATACTGTCAGAGTGTTGGTTATTGTCGATAATCCGAAAGATGCTGTAACTTTAGTTAAGGCATTAGGTATCAAAGAAGTTAATGTAGCAAATTATGTTAAGAAAAAATCACCTAATAAGGTGAAAGTTACTACAGGAGTAACTTCTGATGCAGAGGATTTGGTTTATTTTAAGGAATTAGCTAAAGTTGCAGAACATAGTTTTTCTCAGTTGATTCCTTCTACTCCGGTAGAGGATTTTGCCGGAATAGTAGCTAAATTATAATTTTTAAAAATGAAAGGAGAAAATTTATAATTTATGGGAAATGCATTATTAATTGCCTTTGCTTATCTGTTATGGCAAGTTGCGGATAACTGGGCCGGTTGGCAAACATTTACTCGCCCAATCGTTTTATGTACATTAACCGGTTTAATGTGTGGTGATATAACTACCGGTGTCAAATTAGGAGCAGAATTAGAAGCAGTTTACATGGGTGTATCAGCTATCGGTGGTGAGGCTCCGTCTAATTATCAGGCAGCATCTGTATTATGTGTAGGATTTGTTGTTTTGTCAGGAGCAACTGAAGAAGTCGGCTTATCATTGGCAGTAACAGTCGGAACTTTGATCAATGCGATTAAGCCGTTTACCAATGCTCTTGCTTTGGCTTTACATCCTTGGTTTATGAAAATAGCTGAAACCGGAAATGTAAAAAAATTCCGTGCAGCTATGTGGGTTCAAGTTTTATTTGTATCGCAATTATTACCTACTATTTGTATCTTCTTGGTAGCATTAGGCGGTGAATTAGGTTTACAGTCTATTATCGCTGCATGTCCGGAATGGTTATTAAATGGTTTAAATGCTTCGGCAAATATGTTGGTGGTTGTCGGATTATGTTTGACTACTCAAGCTATTTGGAACGGTGCTACAACTGTTATGTATGTAATTTTGGGATTTGTTAGTGTTAAGTACTTGGGCTTAGGAACTTTGCCATTAGCATTAATTGGTATAGTAATTGCTTTTGCTCATTTCCAGAACAGATATGCGTTATTACAAAGCAAACCTGTAGCTTCAACCGCTCAGGCAGCTGAACAAGGAGGAGACGATTTCTATGATTAAGGCACCGGAAATTACAGCAGAAGAAAGAAAAATGTTAAATAAGGCTTACTACTATTCTTTAGGAACTAATATGGCAAGTAGTAAGGTATCTCAACAATCTAAATGTTTTGCGATGGCTATGTCCAGCGGTATTGACATGTTTTACAGCGATCCGGAAGATAAGAGAAAAGCATTCTATCGTCATGCCGGTGAATTCTTTAATACACATCAGGTATTTTTGGGATTGTTGGTTGGAATATGTTTGGCAATGGAAAAACAACAGGCTGAGCATCCGGAAGAAGATATTACCGAAACAATTTCTACATTAAAAGCTTCTTTGATGGGGCCAACAGCAGGTATCGGAGATAGTTTCTTCTTTAATTGCTTTAGAGTTATTATTGCCGGTTTATGTATCGGTATTGCCAAAGACGGTAATTTACTGGGAGTAATCTTATTCATATTATTATATGGTGGCTCATTATTGGTTATCAAGTACTATTTCTTGACTGCCGGATATCGTTATGGAACAACTTTGATTTCGGAAGCATTCAAGAGCGGTATTGTGCCATTAATTACTGAAGCAGCAGGTATTTTAGGGGCAATAATGGTTGGTGTATTGATTGCTCAAAATATTAAAATCAATATTCGTTTTGCCCCGGTTATCGGTGGTGCAACAATTAATTTCCAAGGCATGTTAGATAATATTATGCCGGGATTATTATCAATTCTTTTATGGGCTTGGGCATTTTCCAAAACTCAAAAAGGATGGGGCCCTACAAAGTTGATCTTTGTGATCATGGGTGCTTGTATTGTGTTAGCATTCTTCGGAATTCTATAAAAGTTGTTAAAAAAGGTTCGTTTCTTTGAAACGGACCTTTTTAAAATTGGAACGATCGGATAATTTCGCGATATGTTTTACGATGCATCGTATTGATGAAAAACGGGTGTTGGTAGAGGAATTGTTTTAACAGATATGAAATGATCATTATTTCATGGCGACTTCCACTACCCCGACTGTAGAAAATAAAGATAATATCCTTGTTCTGTTTCCAAACAACAGGATTGTCGCTTATGTATATATCTAAATAAGCCTTTTCTGTTTTATAGGCTAAGGGACAGATCATCACGATGCTGTTTGTCTTCTCGAAAGAGACAAAATTATCTCGCAAACATAAATCGTTAATAAAACTTTGTTTGCTGCCGACCTCATTTTTGTGACGTTGGTAAATTGCCTCATAAACTTCTTCTTTGCTTTTGAAAGAAGTATGAATGATATTTTCTTCGGTCAGTAGAGTTTTGGCTTCGGTAATAACTTGATTGCGGAAATATTCGGTAAGATTACCGAAGTTATTATTGTCGTGAATGTTTCCTGTTTTGATGATGTTTTGGATGTGTATCGGTGGGCTGATTTCCGGATTTAAATTATAATTAATGATTAACAAATCATACATTTTCATCTTTTCAGAGAAAATATCCGTATGCTCGACAGCATCTAATTTTATGAAATTGTTAGGATATAATTTCAATATTCTTGCTTTAAGATTAATTGCTTCAAAATAACCGTTTCTGGCAGAGATTGCTGCGGCAACAGGTTTGAAACTGTGTACCAGATTATTTTTGTAGGATGCCAAGTTGAAAATATAATAAGCGTTTATTAAATCGGTTTCTTTTAATGTTACTTGATGCTTTATTATATAAGGCAAATAGACTGCAGACATCACTGCTCATCAGCCCTAAGCGGATAGAGGGGAAGACACCTTCCATATCACTGACAAAATTGAAAGTCTTTTTTAAATTGAGACTGTAATAATAACAATAAAAGTTTTGTTTGAATTCTTCGTTAAAGCAATCCCTAATATCAAAATATTTACAGATGAAATCGATCATTTCCTCAGTTTCTTTTTTAATAATGTTTAGTTGATCTGTTGGTATAATTAGCGGATCTTGTATGATCATGCAGCAAGCCAACAATGCTGACAATGAAATATAATCCAGTTCATCGACTTCGTTGCGAAATCTTTCCGGCAACATAGCATAGATTTTTCTGGCTGTTTGATAAGTCGGTAATTGGCTGGCAATTTGAATCATTTTGGGACTAAATCCTAAATCAGACAGATGCTTTCTTCTTGTGTGTGAAAAAATAATGTAATCAAATATTTTATGCATATATAAATTGGGAATATGCAGATGAGAAGATGAATGATTAATTGCGGAAATTATGCTGGTTCGAATGCTCAATTTTATTTCTTGGTTGTTTAACAGTTCAAACTCAAGGGAGTTGAAGTTGTTAAAATTGTTGTCGGAATGATGATTAACCTTTTCTAAGAAAATTAGACAATTACGAATAGACCATTCATTACCTTCTATATAAAAACCGTAATTTCTTTTGTTTTTGAGTTCTAGATTATAATATTCAGCTATTAATTTAACATTATCCATAATACGGAAAACAGTTGATTTGGAACAGTACATGTTATTCATCAGCTTATCAACGGTTAGATAGTCATTCGCAATCAATAATTTGCTTAAAATTATATAGGCGCTGGATAAATTGCTGACATCAAGATAATTGAAACGTTCAATATCAGCTAAAAATTGTTGAATAAAAGGAATTGCTACATCATTATCAGTAATTTCCAAGCGGTAACCGGAAGATATTTTCGAGTCTATATAGCATCCCTTATCGATTAAGAAAATATTTAAATTATCGACCGCTTTACGAACGGTATTAATAGAAATGTTACAGATGGTGCTGAGATTTTGACTGCTGATAAATTTGTTGCTTTGGACTATTTGCTTGAAAATTTTTTGATCAATATCGCTTAACATACATAATATTATACAGGACAAAATATAATAAGGAAAGTTTAACAATTAAAAGAAGAATTGCTTAAACAATAAAAAAACGGATAATATTATGTCTTTTTTTGAAAAACAAATACGCATAAAAACGTTTAAAATAAAAAAACATTATAAAGAAGGTGAGGATATTATGGTGACAACAGTAAGAAAAAAGAATGTAGGAATTGATCTTACCGAAGGATCGATTTTGAAAGCATTGATAGTATTTGCGGTTCCGATAGTAATAACAAATCTGATACAACAACTTTATTCATTAGTTGATTTGATGGTAATCGGAAAGTATGTGGGCAATATCGGATCTATTGGGGTTAATACCGGGGGAGAAGTTGCGGATTTGATAATGCCTGTTGCATCCGGTTTAGCTGCCGGAGGACAAATTTATATTTCGCAACTTACGGGGGCTAAACAATATGAGGAGATAAAGAAAGCTATTTCTACAATGCTTACTTTTATGTTAGGATGTGCCACAGTTTTGGCTCTGTTATCAATTTTCTTCTGTGATCCGGTATTAAATTGGTTAAATTGTCCAAGTGAAGCTTTAGAACAAGCGAGAAGTTATATGATTATATGTGCATTGGGTTTTCCTTTTATTTTCGGATACAATGCGATTTGTTCCATTTTGCGCAGCATGGGTGAATCAAAAAGACCGTTGATATTTATTGTTATCGCTGCAATAATCAATATTGTCTTTGATATTTTGCTGGTTGCTGTCTTTAATTTGCATGCAATGGGTACTGCTGTGGCCACTGTATTATCGCAAGTTGCCAGTTGTATGGCAGCATTTATTTACTTGGAAAAGAAAAAGGAAACATTTGGCTTTGAGTTGAAATTATCCTCTTTAAAAATAGAAAAAGAATCTTTAATTGTGATTTTAAAGTTGGGCGTACCGCAAATCTGTCGCAGTTTGCTTGTTAGAAGCGGTATTTTATATGTAAATAAGAATGCTAACGGATATGGACAAATTGTGAGTACAACAAATGGTATCGGTAATAAGATTCAAAAATTATTGGATGTATTTGTATCAGGAGTTGATACTGCTGCCGCAACCATGATCGGACAAAATCTTGGGGCTCAAAAGGTCACAAGAGCCGGTAAAGTTGTCATGTATACATTGGCTTGCTCATTGGTATGTGCTGCCGGAGCATCGGCTGTATGCCTATTGGCTCCGAAACTTGTTTTTGGTTTATTCTCTGCTGACAATGCGGTGATTGAAATGGGAACCATTTATTTGAAATTCCTGTGTATTCATTTCTTTTCTTCAGCTGTTACCGGTTCATTTCAAGCAATGGTTACCGGTTCGGGTTTTGTTACTTTAGGATTTGCGATCGGTATTTTGGATGGTGTTGTCTGCAAGATTGGGTTGAGCTATATATTTGAGACGGTTATGCATATGGGCTATATCGGTTTGTTTTTAGGTGTCGCTACTTCTCGAATTATTCCTTCCTTTATTAACATTGGTTATTATTTCTCCGGAAAATGGAAAACAAGGAAATTGTTGACTAAAAAAACGGTATAGACAGAAATATAAAAGTTATTGTATATTATAAATGGACAGTAAAAGGAGAATTTGAAATGATTGGAATATTATTAATGAGTCACGGTAAAATGGCTGAAGGTATGTTAGATTCATGCAAATTGTTTTTTGGTGATGATGTAGAAAAAATCAAGGCTCTATGCTTGAATCCGGAAGATGATCCGGAACAATTCGATAATCGCATTAAAGAGGCTATCAAGGAATTAGATGATGGCAGCGGAATTATTGCGATGTGTGATTTGTTGGGCGGAACACCGTCAAATCGCAGTATCTATTGTTTATCTGATAGATTTCAAGTTATCACCGGCATGAATTTTACAATGTTGTTGGAACTTTTAGGTCGTCGTTTGAATGTGGAAGATATTAGCGAAATTGATTTAGCTGAATTAATGGAAACAGGTAAATCAGGTATTGTTAATATCAATGAAATGATTAAAAATATAGATTGATGATTATTACGGTAACATTAAATCCTGCTGTTGACAGATATTTATTTTTGGACGAACTATCATGGGACAAAACCAATGTTGTTAGAGATAAAAAGGTTATTTGCGGTGGCAAGGGAATAAATGTTTCTTACTATTTAAGTTTATTAAAGCAGAAAAATATTGCTTCCGGTTTTCTTTTTGTCGATGATGAAAAGATATTTAAGCAGCAAATCAATAATTCTTATACGGAAGTTGATTTTTTAACTGTTAAAGGTAAAACAAGAGAAAACTTGAAAATAAACAGTCAAAATCAATTGTTGGAAATTAATGATAACAATTTTGTGACAAACGATGATCGATTAAATTTTCTTTGTTATTATGAGAAATATTGTCGAAAAGGTAATATCATTGTTTTAAGCGGTTCCTTGCCTGATGGTTGTGATAGAAGTGATTACACTAAACTAATTAAAAAAGCGAAGGAAAATGATTGCACAGTCATATTGGACACTTCCAAAAATGCACTTTTAAATTCTTGGCAGTATGCCGATGTGATTAAGCCGAATAAGGAAGAATTCTTTGAATTGACAGGTATTGAATGGAACAAGATGTCAAAAGAAAAAATGAAGAATTATTTTTTTGACAAGTATCTTACAGTTGTTTCATTAGGTGAGGAAGGCTCTTTATTTATTAAAGGTGACACCGTGTATAAAGTTGAACCGTTACCAGTTCAAGTCTGTTCGCCGGTTTCAGCCGGTGACAGCATGGTTGCTGCTATAGCCTATGGATTGCATAATAAGATGTCGTTGCAGGAAATGATTAAGCTTGCAGCAGCACTTTCCTCTTTAGTTATCAGCAAGGATTATTTAATTGATTTTGAAAATAAATTAGTGAATTTAATGAAACAGGTAGCGGTCAAGGAAATATGACTTGCCTGTTTTTTCTTGTATATCCGAGAAAAAATAGTAAAATATAGGTTATGGAGGTTATCAAATGAGTGATTATATTATTAGCTGTTGTTCAACTGCCGATTTAACAAAGAAACATTTTGAGGAAATAGATGTGCATTATATCTGTTTTCATTATCAATTAAACGGAAAGCAATATCCTGATGATTTAGGTCAAACGATGAGTTTTGATGATTTTTACCAAGCAATGCGTGATGGCGGTGAAACTAAAACTAGCCAGGTTAATGCTGAGGAATTCGAAGAATATTTTCGTAAATTTTTAGCAGCCGGTAAAGATATTTTGCATGTTACATTATCCAGTGGAATTTCCGGCGTTTATAACAGTGCCAATGTGGCTGCAGAAGCTTTGAGAGAAGAATTCCCGGACAGGAAAATTTTAATTGTCGATTCTTTAGGTGCAAGCAGCGGATATGGTCTTTTGATGGATAAAGCTGCACAATTGCGCCGTGAAGGGTACAGCATTGAAGAAAACGCGCAATGGATTGAGAAAAACAGATTGAGATTAAACCACTTGTTCTTTTCCACTGATTTGACTTTTTATATTAAGGGCGGTCGTATTTCTAAAACAGCCGGCTTTGTTGGTCAAGCTTTAAATATTTGTCCACTATTGGATATGAATGATGAAGGTAAACTCACTCCTCGGATGAAAGTCAGAACCAAAAAGAAGGTAATCAAGACAATTGTTGATAAGATGGAAGAATATGCCGATAAGGGACTGGATTATGATGGCAAATGTTACATATCGCAATCGGCTTGTTATGAAGATGCTAAAGCGGTAGCTGATCTTGTAGAAGAAAAATTCCCGCATCTTGACGGTAAAGTAGAAATTAATAATATCGGTACAACTATTGGTTCACATACCGGACCGGGTACCGTAGCTTTGTTCTTCTGGGGCAAACAAAGAGAAAGGTAAAAGGCGATTGATTCGCCTTTTTGATAGTTTATGAAGGAAAAACTGAAGGATTATTTGCGAGTCCCTTATGAAGATTTGAAATTACGTCAGAAGATTAGCCAACAGGAGAGAGCCGGACAATTTATGCCTTTTTCGGCTCTTGTCGGTTATGAAGAAAAAATCGCAGAGTTATGCCGGCTTACATTTGAAAGAGCGGAACTTTCTGAGGACGAAAAACAAAATATAGATGAAGCTTTAAGAGAGATTATAGATAATATCGGTTTAAAACCGCAAATATTTGTTTGTTGTTTTGAAAAAGAGATTGAAAATTACAGTACAAAGATTGCCAATGTACAAAAATACGATGAGTATAAAAGAAAATTATTCTTTACTGACAACAGTTCGGTGAATATTGATGATATTGTTAAAATTGAAATAATTTAAAAATTCGCTTTGGGCGAATTTTTTACTTTAAATATTTGTTTAATTCATCGATGTAGGCTTGTTTATCTTTTTCCGGCATAAATGAATGCTTGATTGAGTTGATATTACATTTGATTAAATCGTTATATTCAAAACCACACTCGTTTAGCGCATGGTCATATTCATCGTTGATTGTAATGTCTGCGAGAATCATATTATCGGTGTTTAAGGTTATAACGGCACCGGCATCTAACAATTTTTTAGCCGGGTGCAATTGATAAGATGGTTCGGTCTTGCATTGAATGTTACTGGTTAAGCATATTTCTAAAGCGGTTTTGGTATCGATTACTTTTTGCATTACTTCTTTATTATAGAAACAGTGATGACCGTGTCCGATTCGTTTAGCTCCGTAGTCAATAACTGTGCTGCAATTTTCCGGTTTTCCATTATCTCCGGCATGAATAGTCAGAGGTAAACCCTTTTCTTTTGGTGTTATAAACAGTTCCGCATAATGCTCCATCGGAACACTGTCTTCGAATCCGGCAAGATCCAAGCCGACAACATG
This sequence comes from Erysipelotrichia bacterium, assembly GCA_030525245.1. Taxonomy (GTDB): domain Bacteria; phylum Bacillota_I; class Bacilli_A; order Erysipelotrichales; family Erysipelotrichaceae; genus UBA1783. The sequence goes on along the minus strand of JAUNFB010000031.1, from coordinate 8,005 downwards.
ACGATGATCGAAATATTGTTCGAATAAATTAACGGTTTCTAAATTTTCACGGCGATTGTCGTAAGGCTCGATCATACAGCAGAAAATTATGCCGATTTTGATTTGTGGGAAGTCGGCTTCAGCTTGCTTCTTTCCTGCAAGAACAGCTTCAATAGCATCTTTTTGCGTTAAGCCTTTTTGGGTATGCAATTGCGGAGCAAATCTTATCTCACAATAACATAAATCATCGGCAACATTTTTGATTGTAGTATAAGTTGTTTCATATAGTGCGGCATAATCCTGTAAAATGGCAGTAGAAATATCAAATCGGGCAAGATATTCACCGACATCACCGCAGTCGGCTGTTCGAATTAAAAACTCTTTAAATTGTTCGATATTGTCTGCCGGAAGAGAAATGTTCCTTTCTGCTGCTAATTTCCAGGTGGTCTCCGGAACCATTGAACCATCTAAATGAAAGTGTAAATCAACTTTCGGAAATGGATATTTTGACATAATTAACCTCCAAGTAATTGTTAAATTTATTATAGCAATCTTTTGGGCAATTCAGTAGAAAAAACGCAACAATTAGTTTAAAATCATAATGTAAGATTACGAGAGGAGAGTAAACTATTATGAAATTTGTATGTAAAGTATGTGGTTATGTATATGAAGGTGATGCAGCACCGGAAAAATGTCCGGTATGCGGTGCACCGGCAAGTATGTTTGAGGAGGTTAAAGGAGAATTAACATTAGCAGCCGAACATGTTTATGGTGTTTATGATCAGACAGTTAAAAATAACGATAAAGTTTCTGCCGAAGATAAAAAGTATATTCTTGAACAATTAAAAGCTAATTTTAACGGAGAATGTTCAGAAGTTGGAATGTATTTGTGTATGGCAAGAATTGCTCATCGTGAAGGCTATCCGGAAATCGGTTTATATTGGGAAAAAGCCGCCTATGAAGAAGCTGAACATGCAGCTAAGTTTGCTGAGCTGTTAGGAACAGAATTGGAACCGAATATGAAATCATCAACAAAGGAAAACTTAGCTTGGCGAGTAGAATGTGAATACGGAGCTACTGCCGGCAAGGTTGAATTGGCTACAGTTGCCAAAAAGAATGGTTTAGATGCCATTCACGATACGGTTCATGAAATGGCCAGAGATGAAGCTCGTCATGGTAAAGCTTTACAGGGTTTATTGAATCGTTATTTCGGCAAGTAATTTACAGTTAAATAGTTTTTTAAGAGGAAACGGGAAATAGAATCGCTTCCTCTTTTTTTTGTGAGCAATATGGGTTATTTTTTTGAATTTATGTGATGTTTATTTAATCGTATTGTTAGAATAGAAAAAATGCCTCATGATGAAGTGATTTTTTGTTATAATAGTTAAGGTGATTAGTGATGAAAAAAGCATTGGAAACGATTTTATTTACAATCATACTTATTTGCGGTTGTCCGTTTATTTTGTCAAGAATGGTAAATGGACAGGATGGTATGGCTTTATTGTTTATCCTTTTGTTTATGGTTAATCCTATTTACAGTATTATGGTAGGAATAGCAGCAGGGAAAGACTTATTTAATTGCTTATATTATCCTTTTATTGTCGCTATTGTATTTGTTGTCGGTTATATGCTCATATTTGACAGTTATGATAATGCATTTTACATTTATGGGGGAGTGTATTTTTTATTGTCTTCTTTGAGTATGATGATGACTTATTTATTAGAATGTAAAAAACAAAGTTCATAGCTTAAGAATATATGATAAAATTAATATTGGCAGGTGTCGTTAATGAAAAGAAATACATATGAAAAACCGAAAAAGGATATATGGCTAATAATTACCATTGCGATTGCTTTAATTGTCGCGGTTGTTTTGTCGGTTGTTTTCTCTAAATATAATAATCAGGAAGTAACAATCAAGGATCTGCCGCAACAAGCGGATACTGCGATAAGTAAACTGGTAATTAATGAAGTGATGACTAACAATTCCGGAGTATATGTCAACAGTAATAATGAAAAAAGCGATTATGTGGAATTGTACAACGGGACAGATAAAACCATTGATTTAAGCGGATATGGTTTAAGTGATAAAGGTGACAGAGTTAAATGGGTGATTGAAGAAGCAACGATTGAACCGCATGGTTATGTGGTGATTTCCTTAACGGGTAAAAATGAAGAGGGATTAAATGCTAATTTTAAATTGAGCTCGGCCGGGAATGAGAGGTTAATTTTGGTTAATCGCAGCGGGAAAATAATTGACGGTGTCGATACTGTTTCTTTGGGTAAAAATCAGGTTATGAATCGCAACAGTGACGGCAGTTGGTATGTTTCTCAATATGCTACTCCCGGACAGGAGAATTCCCAAGAGGGTTTGGGAAAATATTTGCAGTCATTGAAATATGAAGAAGAGAGCGAATTGGTGATTAACGAAATTTTGCCGAAGAATGACGGCAATTTCTTAAATGAAAACGGCTTGTGTGAGGGATATATTGAATTAAAGAATGTTTCCGATCATGCGATAAATCTAAATCAGTATTCTTTAAGTAATGATAAATATGTTCCTTTTAAAAAACAGCTTCCTGATAAAGAATTGGCAGCCGGCGAGATATTTTTCTTATATGCCAACAAAGAAAATTTTTTAAAGGAGAATTATTGCGGTTTTACTTTTGATGGTAAAAACGGTTCGGTTATTTTAAGTAAATCGGGGAAAATAATTTCGGAAGTTGATTATCAATCGCTGGCAAACGGCTTAGCATTAGTGAGAATGGATGACGGACAATATCAAAGAACCAATTTGATATCTCCGGGTTACGAAAATAATAATTTCGGTATTGAAAGTTTCCAAAAACAATATTTAACTAATAAAAAAGAATTGTTGATCAGTGAGGCGATGAATAATAATTATTCTTATTTGGCTCAAAACGGCAATCGTTATTATGACTGGTTGGAACTGTATAATAACTCTTCCGAAGAAATTAATTTAGCGGAATATTGTCTGAGTACTTCAGATGATAATTTAGAAAGTTATCAATTGCCGGAAGTTATCCTGCAACCACAAGAATATATAGTATTTATGGCCAGTGGTGATACGGCATTATCGAACGACAGTTATTATCATACTAATTTTAAACTGTCCGATAATGAGGGAGTTTATTTAAGCAAAGCCGGAAAAATTACCGATTGTATTTATTTGGCAAATATTCCTAGTGGTTACAGTTATGGACGTAATAGCGAGAGAGGATTTTTCTATTTCAGCGAACCTACTCCCGGTTATGAGAACTATGGGGGAAATGCTGTTATCAGCTTTACTCCTGAATTTTTAACGGATAAAGGAATTTATGAAGATATTTCTACTTTGGATGTTGTTTTGCATGGTTACGGGAATATTTATTACACTCTCGATGGGAGTGAGCCGACAACATCATCTTACATATATGATCAACCGATAACTTTAACATCTACTACGGTAGTTAAATCAAAAAGCATTAACAGTGGTGAGATAGCCAGTGCCACTGTTACCTCCAGTTATATTATAAATGAGCATAATTCTTTACCGGTATTAAGTTTGTCGATGAAGGGAAGCAATTTCACTTATTTGAACAACAATTCTTATGAGGCAGATTTGCAATTGCCCTGCTACATTGAATTCTTTGATTCCGGTAAAGGTTTTTCTATTCCCTGTTCTATATCCTGTTTCGGAGGAAATGCTCGCGGATACGATAAAAAGAGCTATGCGATTAGATTTAAAGGTGAATATGGAGCTAAAAACTTAAAATATAAGCTTTTTGATAACCGTGATAATGCCGTATATGATTCGTTGGTATTAAGGACAGGATCTAACGATTGGACGAGAACAATATTTCGTGACGCATTTTCTACCGGATTAAGTGATGATTATTTAGATACCCAAGCCAGTAAAGCTTGCATATTATATATTAACGGTGAATATTGGGGAATATATAATATCCGTGAAAAGGTAAATGCCAGGTTTATCAGCGACCATTACAATGTGGATCCGGATACGGTAAGTATTGTCAATGTTGATTTTACGCAAAAATGTGGCACGGAAAATATCAGTTATTTATTCACTTGGGCGGAAAATCATAATTTAGCTATTAAAGAAAATTATGATTATATTTGTTCGAAAGTTGATATCGTAAATTTGATCGATTATTGGATCAGTGAGATGTATTGTGTCAATCCTGATGTTTATAATGTGCGTTATTTCTGCAGTCCGGAAATTGATGACGGCAAATGGAAATATATTTATTATGATATGGATCACGGATTTCGTTTTTACGATGTGAATTATTATACCAGGTATTTATGCAATCCTTATGGAATGACCGGTTGGATCAATAATACTTACAGCAATGCCTTACCGCGAAGATTATTTAAAAACAGCGATTTTGTGGACTTGTGGTTGGAAAGATTGAGCTATCATTTGGAAAATACTTTTAATAAAGAAAGATTAAATGAACGATTAGATCAATTTATTGCTTTATATGCCGATGAAATTGAACGCGATCGAAATCGGTGGGCAGGAAGCTATGATTCTGTTTCAGGAACTTATCCGAGTATGCGCTTGTATAATCAAAATATCGAAGTGATCAGAACTTTTATTGATAAGAGACAAGATTATATTTTGAGTCAAACAAAATATTATTTTGGTTTAAGTGATAGTCAAATGGAGGAGATATTTAAAGAATTATGGTAGAGTATCGTTATGAATTGAAATATGTCCTTGATCGAGTGAATGCGGAGATGTTGAAACACCAATTAAAGTGCGTTATGCCTATGGATAAATTTTCTGTCAGTGAGGATTATTCATATGATATTCGTTCATTATATTTTGATAATTCCTATTCATCTTCTTGGTGGGAAAAAGTAGATGGAATTGAATATCGCGGCAAATATCGAATGCGTATATATAATCTAAGTGATGAAATCATCAAATTGGAATGTAAGCATAAAGATGTGGATATGACATATAAGGAAAGTTGTTCAATTTCTCGTAAAACCGCTGATGCCTTATGCGCGGGAAAATATTTGAACATAGTAAGCAATAAACCGTTTTTGAATAAATTTTTGGTAAATGGGCATATTCAACAGTTAAGACCGACAATAATTGTCGATTATAGGCGAATGGCATTTACATATCCTGTAAGTGAAGTGCGGATCACTTTTGATGAGAATATTCGCAGCGGTCGTTATAATACGGATTTATTCGATAAAGACATGCTTACTTATCCGATTATGGATGAACAAAATGAAGTGGTATTAGAGGTAAAGTGTAACGAATTTATTCCACAGCATATTTTAGACATATTAAGAAATGTTCCGAAATTAAGAATGGCAATATCTAAATTTGCCTATTGTCGGGAGATAAAATAAAAGAAGAGGTAGAAAATGAGTATTTTTGATGCAATTAAAAAAAGCGTGTTGGAGCAATTCACCACCAGTGTTTCCGTAGAAATGATTTTGATGTCGCTTGCGGTATCTTTTGTTATTTCTTTGTTTATTATCTTTATTTATAAGAAATCCTTCAGCGGTGTTGTCTATAATAAATCAGCAGTATTGACAATATCACTATTGGCGATGGTTACATCAATGGTTATCAGGACAATTAATTCCAATTTAGCATTATCATTAGGTATGGTCGGTGCTTTGAGTATTGTACGTTTCAGAACGGCAATTAAGGAACCGATTGACACGGCATTTCTGTTTTGGGCAATTGTTGCCGGTATTATGTCCGGAGCCGGTTTGTACTTCATTGCGATTATCGGATCGTTGGCTTTAGGTTTGTTATATTATATTCTCTATCTATTAGATATTAAAGCTAAGTCACAATATTTGTTAGTGGTTGTCTATAAAGGTGAAGTAAACGATAAAGTCAATGAGCTGTTAAATAATTTGCCGAAAAAGAAAATTAAAAGCAAATCAATAAACGGTTCGAATGTTTACGAAGTAACTTTAGAGGTTGAATACAGTCCGACAATAGATGAATTGATGAATAATTTGCAGAAAATTGATGGGGTTCGGAATGTCAATATGGTTACTTATACCAATGATTACGGATTATAAAATAAAAGAATGTAACTTGATGTTGTTACATTCTTTTTAATTTGAGTTTGATTAATATGCTTCCTTGAGCATTTTAACCATGTCTTTAACTAATGGAACGCGTGGATTAGCCGGTGAACATTGATCTTCGTAAGCTAAAACAGCAATTTCATTAATCTTGTCATTCCATTCTTTTTCGTTTATACCTAATGAGCGGAATTCTGTTGCTAATCCGATTTCCTTAGCTAAATTTTCGCAGGCTTTAGCTAATGCTTCCACGCCTTCTTCCGTTGTTTTAAATTTCAAACCTAATAAAGAAGCGATTTCGCAATATTTCTTATCGGCACAGTATTCGTTATATTTTGGCCAAACAGATAATTTGGTAGGTACTTGACCATTATATCTGATTACTTTTGGTAACAAGATAGAGCAAGTATATCCGTGTACGGTGTGGAACTCAGCACCGACTTTGTGTGCTAATGAGTGGGTCATACCTAAGAATGCATTAGCGAAAGCCATTCCGGCAATAGTTGCAGCATTGTGCATTTTTTCTCTGGCTAATAGATCGTTTTTACCATCGGCAACTGCCCTTGGTAAATATTGGAATACTAATTTAATTGCCTGTAAAGCTAATCCGTCGGTATAATCGTTTGCCATAACCGATACATAAGCTTCGATTGCGTGAGTCAGGACATCCATACCGGTCATTGCGGTTACGCTTGCCGGTAGATTGGTTGTAAATTCCGGATCTACAATAGCGATGGTCGGTGTTAAAGAATAATCGGTTAACGGATATTTCTTTAAATTCTTCTTGTCGGAAATAACCGCAAACGGTGTAACCTCTGAACCGGTTCCCGAAGTAGTCGGAATGCAGATTAATTTGACTTTACGGCCTAATTGAGGATATTTGAAGGCTCTTTTTCTAATATCCATAAATTTCTGTTTCAAATCATCAAAGTTTACTTCCGGATGTTCATAGAATAACCACATTCCTTTAGCTGCATCCATTACTGAACCGCCTCCCAAAGCAATAATGGTATCAGGATTGAAAGATTTCATAATATCTGTTCCGCGACGAACTGTTTCAATATCCGGATCCGGTTCTACATCACAGAATAATTGAATGGATACTTCATTGCGGCGCAAATTCAATTGTTCGGTAATTTTATTTAAGAAACCTAATTGAATCATGGAATTATCGGTTACGATGAATACTTTGCTGACATCGTTACATGATTTAAGGTATTGGATTGAATTTCTTTCGAAATATATTTTGCTCGGTACTTTGAACCATTGCATTGTATTTCTCCTTTTTCCGACTTTTTTTATATTTAATAAATTAACTGCACTGACATTACCTCCGACAGAGTTTCCACCGTAACTTCCGCATCCTAAGGTTAATGAAGGCAAGAATGAATTGTATACATTGCCGATACCGCCGAATGTTGAAGGAGAATTCCAAATGATTCTCATTGCCTTGCATGTTTCACCATATTGATCAGCTAAACTTTGATCGTGACAATGAATTGCGGCTGAATGTCCTAATCCGTTGAACTCAACAGATTGCTTAGCTAATTCAAATCCTTGTTTTTCATCCTTAACTTTATAGAATGCTAAAACAGGTGCCAATTTTTCTCTTGACATCGGTTCTTTCGGACCGATTGTAGAACATTCAACGGCTAATATAGTTGTGTCCTCATTAACTTTGATTCCGGCTAATTCAGCAATTTCTGTTGCCGGATGACCGACAATATTCGGGTTCAAATGTCCGTTTTCTACGTTAGGATCTTTAGAAGTAACTCCGAACATTAATAATTCCAATTTTTCTTTTTCTTCCGGTGAACAGAAATGAACCTTGAAATGCTTAAATTTTTCTACAGCTTGTTTATATATTTCACTGTCAATAATAATAGAAGATTCAGAGGCACAAATCATACCATTATCAAATGATTTTGATAAGACG
>JAUNFB010000030.1 GCA_030525245.1 Erysipelotrichia bacterium | reverse complement strand
CCTTGGCTTCGGCTTTTTGCGTTTGCCGGAAGGATGGTGGTTTGATATTGAAGTCTTAACCACGACCGGCAAATCTATCTTTTCCGGTTAAACCTTCTATCTTCTCCGGCATGTCCGCTGCCGGAGGAAGAAAATAGCGGACAATTAAAAAATGGAGGAACTATTATGAAGAAAAAACTATTTGCAATCCTACTCAGCATTGTAATGGTAGCTGAACTCCTGCCTGTCACAGCACTGGCAGCGGATCCCACGGTCTATGACATTTGGGTGGACGGCGTACAGGTCACATCTGAAAATAAGGATAATCTTTGCAACGGAACAGTAAGCTATGACCCGACCACTCATACCTTGTCCCTGAACAATGCTACCCTTGACAACGACACCATGTCAGACTACGGTATTAAAACGAGTATCCCAAATACGTTGAAGATACGGTTGACCGGGACAAACAGCATTATCCGAACCAATCCCGGCGGAGGAATGGGAATAGCCCCTAATTCCGGCAATTCTGTCGAGATTACCGGCGATGGAACACTGGTGATCAATGTTAACGGAGAAAACTACGATGGAATTAGCGCAGGGACTGACGTCAAGATCTCCGATAAAGCAAAGGTCATAATAAACGCTGAAGGCGGCTTGGGCATAGCCGGAAGAATGGTCGAAATTGATGGGGCAACTGTGAATTCCACCGGCTTGTATGCCGGAATCGATGCCCATAGTCTGAAGATTGTAAACGGCGCCGATGTTACGCTTAAGGCGACCCAGAACGAATGCAACGGAGCCTTTATCTGGAAAGACCAAGAAGGAAACGGCGGTGATATCGAGATTGCTCAATCCACAGTCAAAGCAACAAGCTATTATCCCGGTCTGTATGCCGCAGGTAATTTGACGGTTGATGGCGGCGAGGTAAGCTGTACCTCTACTGCGGACAGCGCGATATGGATACAAGGCGATATTTTGATCAAAGGCGGCGCCAAAGTAACCACTGACGGTAAATACCCCATGGGCGGTAACGGTTCTTTCACCGTAGAAGAAGCGGAGATTGATGCAAAGAATACGAGTGCGGACAATATCCCTGCAATTTTCGATGTGCCTGTAATTACGGATGGCTATAAGCTGACTTATGCAAAAGCTGTAGATTTTGAAAAAACAGAAATTGACCTGCTTTCCAGCGGTACCCAGCACTTTGCACTTTATAAGAATGTTCATTTCATAACAAAGGCTGTCTATCCGGTTTCCTTCGTTGTAACCCCCGAGGGGCTGACCAATGTGGTTATTAAAGTGAACGGACAGGAGATTAATGGCTCTGTGAGCCTTACGGCGGGAACTCATTCCGTTGAAGTTACGGCAGATAACTGCGAGGTATACAGCAACAATATAACGATTACTGCCGATACTGCAACGCACACGCAGATGATTGCAATGACTTATTTACCTGCCGACTACACTAAGGTCGACGAAGCCATTGTCAAAGCAAATGACCTGAACAAGGACAACTACAAGGATTTCTCTGCTGTAGAAGCAGCCGTCAATGCTGTTGTCCGTGACAAGAATATCACTGAGCAAAGCGAAGTTGATGCAATGGCACAGGCTATCGAAGATGCGATTGCTGCCCTGCAATACAAGGACGCTGACTATACAAAGGTTGACGCAGCGATTGCCAAGGCAAATGCGCTGAAAAAGGACGAGTACAAAGACTTCTCTGCCGTGGAAGCAGCCGTCAATGCTGTCGTCCGTGGCAAGAACATTATGGAGCAATCCGAAGTAGACAAGATGGCACAGGCTATCGAAGATGCGATTGCTGCTCTTGAGAAAAAAGCTGCCAGTACCAAACCGGGAACATCCGATAAGAGACCGCAGACCGGCGATACAAGCAACCTTGCTTTGTGGATTGCCCTGATGTTTGTCAGCGGCGGTGCAGCCATCGGTACAACGGTTGTAAGCAAAAAGAAAAACTACAACAGATAATAAAGCGATTTAGCTTATACGGCAGCTATCGGAAACGGTAGCCGCCGTGATCTTTTTAACCGGCAGAACCGTTTTATATGCCCCATTTTCGAGAGCAATATTCAAAAATGGTTGACGAACAAGCGCTCTATATGGCATACTATATTCTGTTCTCATAGAAGAACCCACAACTGAATATCTGAAATGAAACACAAGGCAGCCGCCGAAAGAGATTGCGGCTGTGCCGTTCCATCGCAGCGTCTGCCTGCGGGACGGAAAAAGCAGACATTCAAGGTTTCTGAAATACAGAGCCGGTACATAGTTTCATCAAAGATAGAGCGAGAGATAATCTCCCGCTGATTTGGTGTACTGTGTACCGGTTCTTTTTGCCGTTATATTATAGCCGCCGTTCACAAAAAGTTTACAAAATTTCTTTCGTGTAAACGGCAAAAAAGTTCCCAGTTGATTATTGATGGGGGGTTAATTTTAGGCCCTTCTCGCTGACTACCAATTGAGGCGCAAATTGAAAACTGAATGACTGTCCGAATGAGATATGACCTTGCGAAAACCTCTCCGAGAGGTAAGTTTTTATTTGGTTTAGTCAGCAGAGTTGTTTTGCGATTACCAAACACGCTTAAATTAATGTTTCAACTTGTTTTGTCTTATTTGAGCGATAAAGTAATGAAGATGTAAATAGTACGAATTGATTTTAGGAATTAAATTTATCTCTTACTACTATGTAGTAGGAGTTTTTATGTTGGAAATTAAGAATTTATGCAAATCTTATGGGAAGAAAGAAGTGATAAAAAACATTTCTTTAAAGGTGGAAAAAGGTGAGACAGTTTCTTTGTTGGGAAGTAACGGTTGCGGTAAAAGCACGACTTTCAAGATGTTAGCTTGTATAACCGCTTGTGATCATGGTCAAATATTATTTAACGGTGAAGAAATTGATTATCGACTTGTTGCTTATTTGCCGGAACAGCGCAGTTTATTTACTGATTGTACGGTGTATGAGCAATTAAAACTTATTGCCGATTTGAATCGCTTGGATAATGCGGAAAGCAAAATCAATCGTCAAATGGATTATTTTAAAATACGGGAATATCACGACCATAAGATAGGAATTTTATCAAAGGGTAATCAACAAAAGGTTGCTTTGGCGGCTTGTCTGTTGAAAGAAAGCGAATTGATATTATTGGATGAGCCTTTTACCGGCTTGGACAGTTCTAATGTAGATATATTTATGCGAGCGATAAAAGCATTAAAATATCATAAAAAAACGGTTTTATTATCTTCGCATCTTTATCAACCGGTTAATTCCCTGTGTGATCGTTATCTGTATTTAGTTAATGGAAAAATCAAATATGATATAACTAAAAAAGAACTCTTTGCTGACAGTAGAAGAGTTCTTGAAGTAGAGGAAAGTGTCTGTTTGAATGGTGTCGGTATATTGACAAATTATGTTATAGGAAATCGCAAAAGATATATTGTTGACAGTGAGTTAAGTGCAATATTGTTAATCAGCAAGTTGGATTGCGAATATACATATCGGAAGTTGATTTTTGAAGATATGTTATATTTGAATTAATTTAAATTAATGATTTGAAAATCTTTAAAGTGATCTGTCAAGTGACTGCTGACGATTAGTATTCTGCCGTTAATATTTTTATTGATGAAATTGATAACTTCTTTAATGCTTGCTTCATCTAAATTGTTAAACGGTTCATCTAAAATGAGGCAATCGCTGCCAGCCTTACAGGCAATAAAGATTGATAATTTTTGTTTTTGACCGCCGGATAAGGTTTTAACCGGCTGATTTAAGATGTTTTCGGTAAGCAATTCGGCAGGTAGACCTTGCTTTTTGGTAAAAATTTCAATGTTCTTTTTACATGACAGGTTTTCTAATAAACGTGGGTATTGAAAAGCACAACTGAATGTTAATTTGTTTTCTATTTTTCCTTGATCACAGTCAATTAATCCCATGATAAGATTAATTAAGGTGGTTTTACCGCAGCCGCTTTTACCGCAAATTAAATACTTTTGCGGTTTTTTAAAAGTATAAGAAAAATTATGGATGACTTCTTGATTGAAAGATTTGGAAACATTTGTCAGTTTAATCATTGTGTGCTCCTAAAATATCAAGTAATTTGAGAATTAACTTCTCGGTTAGATAAGAAAGTGTGATTATTGTAGCGGTATAACAGAATAATCCGGCAGTATCTATACTTATTTTGCATAGGTACAATTGCAGACCAATGCTTTGTGCGGTTAAACCGATAATTTCTGCGGCTATAATGCTTTTAAAAGCCATTGAAATAATACTTTTCATATTGGCGACTAAAGATATTAATATATTTTCTTTATAAATATAAAGAAAAATATCTTTTGATGATAAACGATATATCTTAGCTCCTTCTAAAAGTTTTTGATCGGTGTTTTCTAAAGCGGAAAGGCAACAGAAATAGATGTGCGGAAAAATGACTGTAAAAGAGACAAAGAGACTCAGCAGTTTATTTCCTTGCCAAATCAGTAACAATATTGCGAAACAAACAACCGGGATACTTTTGATAACGGTAATTAACGGATTAATTAACTCTTTCAGTAATGCTTTTTTGTAAGCAACATAAGATAATATTGTGGCCATAATTGTGGCGATGATAAGTCCGGATAATGTTTCGCTTAAAGTAGTGATAACTGAGATATAGAAGTTTTTATCAATCAATAGGCCTTTAAAACGTTTCAAGCAGTCAAAAAATGAAGCGAATAACAGAGGCTTATTGATCAGCATTGCTCCGATTTGCCAAATAGCTAGCCAAAATAGGACAATAAGTACTTTTTTAATTATAGAAATAGAAGTTTTCATCAGGCAAATTCATTCCGATACTGCTCGGATCGGCATCATAAAGAACTTTAAGATAGTTTTCTAAAAGATATTTCATTTCTTGTCCGTCTATATAAACAAGATTGCAGAAAGGAAGAGAATTTTGGGCGATAAGCTGGTCGTTTAGGATATTGGCTTGAACAATCAATTTGGCAGCATCGGCATTATTTTGATTGACCCATTCGATACTTTCCCGATAGGAATTTAAGAATTGTTTTATGTCTTCGGGATATTTTTCTAAAATTTCATTGCGAACAACGGTTACAGCCGTAATCAACTGTTGCCCATCGGTATATTTGTTCCATTGCTCGGATAAATTCAGGGCAATGCGCAAGTTGGCGTTCTTGCTGAGGGCAACACTGACAAATGGTTGCGGAAGTAAGGCTATATCAGCTAATCCGCTTGCTAAAGTGGCGGCAACTTCGTTTGCGCTGCTTTTGAAAATAAGATCGACATCGCTAATATTAGCGCTGTTTAACAGATATTTTAATACATATTCCGGAGTTGTTCCCTGTCCGGTTAAGACTATTGTCTTGCCATGTAAATCATCTATAGATTGGATAGTGTTGCCGTTTTCCACAATATATAAGACGCCTAAAGTATTAATGGCTACTACTTTAAAATTAGGATTTTTATTATATAAAATGGCTGCTAAATTTGCCGGTAACATGGCTATATCGGCATTTTCGTTGATTAATGCTGACGTTATTTCAGAACCATCGGATACGATGTGACTGTGATATTTTTGGTCTTTATCATCATTATAGAGTTTTACCGAACCCATACTTGTCGGACCGGTTAAAGAGTAGATATTGAATTGTTGCTTGTTATCTTCTTTTTGACATCCGGTGCAAGAGAAGATAAGGGAAAGCAGTAATAGAAGTTGGATAATATTTTTCATATGTTTTTCCTTTCGGTCAGTAGACCATTAAAATTTTAATAGAAGGCAATGAGGATTACAAGTAAAGTGTTTAGGTCTTTTGTTATTTTTCAACAATTATTATAAGGGAGAAATATATCTATGAAATCATTGATACTTTTTAATTTGAAAAGACGTTTTTATAATAAAAGTACAGTTATTATTATTCTGTTACAATTTTTATTGATATTTTGCTTTTTTCATTTGAACTTGTTTGATGAACAAAAAATTTCTGAAGTGTATATTGACAGCAGTGTTCGTAAATATTTGTCTTATTTCGGTGAATTGAAAGACAGCAGTATGCGTTATTTATATGGCAATAATACCGGAAAACAACAAGTTATTCTTCATTTGAACGATAATAAATGGACAATATACAGTCATTGTTCATTGGATAAAACAACATTAGCACAGATTAAAAATGATATTTTACAGGTTGTTAAAAAGCAATACAGTGACAGGCATCGCTTCATGCAAGGCTATATTCGTGAATACGAGAAACAGCAGATAGAAGTTGATGAAGTATTTGAAGAGGGAAAAAGTGATGAACTTTTAATAATTTTAATCAGCGGATGTTATTTTCTGCTGTTAGGTTATGGTAATTTGATTTCCTCGGAAATAATCAATCAAAAAAATCTGCAGGTATTACCGCTTATACTAAACAATATGGATATAAGAGAGCATTTCTATGCTAACATTATTTACGGATATCTTGTTCCGTTGGTAAGAATCATTTCCTTTTTATTGTGTTTGGCGGTCAATTTAATAATAGGTGTTAACAAAGATAATTTTTCTTTATGGTTAAATGAGATACCGGATATAACAAATGTAAGAATTATTTCTGTAAGTTCATTGATTCTGACAGGATTATTGATGTTGACAGTTTTGGTAATTGTTCAGATAGTATTGTTGTTGGTATGCAGCGGTTTTCAAAATAATAATCAAGTTGGAAATTTTTTGTTAATTATTAATATTTTGGGTTTGTTGCTTTACTATTTTTGCTTAAATAATCTCAATGAACAGTTTCTGAAAACAACTTTGTCTGCTGTATTATCTTATTTGCCGGTATTCTCTATGATATTTATGGGTGGAAGACTACTTTTAGGATTAAGCGGTAAGATAAGCGGTATTTTGGCTATAGTTGTCAATATAGTTTTCTTGTATTCTTTAGTCACTAAAAGTATTAATGTTTATAAAAAGAATTTATTATGTTAAATTTGTGAAGTATAAGTAAAAGTCATAAAGATATATGGAACGATTCATTATTTTACATTGAATTTACATTTAGAGTAATTTAGATTTTACAATTACCTTCTATAGTTTACTTGTAAAAAGGGAGGAGATCTTTTTATGAAAAAACTTATTAGATTATTGCTTACTTTATTGTGCTTAACAATTGTTTTAGGCGGTTGTGCAGCTAAAAATGGAGAACAGACAGTTGCGACCGATGGTTCTACTTCAATGGAAAAAGTTATCGGAGCATTGGGCGAAGTGTTTATGCAAGAAAATGAAGGTGTTAAATTTACTTATAATCCTACAGGTTCCGGTTCCGGAATTTCAGCTGTAGCTGAAGGAAGATGTGATATCGGTTTGTCTAGCAGAAGTTTAAAAGATGAGGAAAAAGCTCAAGGATTGACCGAAACGGTTTTAGCTTATGACGGTATTGCGATTATTGTAAATCCGAACAATCCTATTGATGACTTGACTGTTGAACAAATTGCCGATATTTATACAGGGAAAATAACTAATTGGGCTGAACTTGGCGGTAATGATGGGGAAATTGTTGTTATCGGGCGCGAAGCCAACAGTGGTACCAGAGATGGATTTGAAAGCATTACGGGTACTAAGGATAAATGTGTATATCGACAGGAATTAACTGCTACAGGAGATGTTATTACTTCTGTCAGCCAAAATGAAAATGCGATCGGTTATGCTTCTTTAGCAGCTATTAAGGATAGTGTAAAAGCTATAAAGGTTAATTCGATTGTGGTGAGTGAAGAAAATGTTAAAAACGGAACTTATTTAATTCAACGTCCATTTGTGCTGGTAACTAAGAGCGATAAGGAATTGTCGCCGACTGCTCAAAAATTCTTCGATTTCGCTTTATCTGCAGAAGCAAGAGACATTATCTCTAAAGCAGGTGCTGTACCGGCTAATTAAGGAAAATGGTGTTGTGAAGTGAAAAATAGAAAGTTGTATGAGAAGCTGGTAGAAATGCTGTTTCTTTTCACCGGTTTGATTACTGTCGGATTTGTATTAGTTATAACTGCTTATCTATTCATTAGTGGATTACCTGCAATTAAAGAAATAGGAATTAAGGAGTTCCTCTTAGGTAAAAGATGGGCTTCATCGGCTTCACAACCGTCTTACGGCATTTTGCCCTTTATTTTAACAAGCATTTATGGTACTGCGGGAGCAATTGCTCTCGGAGTACCTATTGGTTTTTTTACTGCTGTATATTTGTCGAAGTTTGCTGACAAAAGAGTTAAAAGTTTAATGCAGAAGGCGGTTGGAGTGTTGGCGGGAATACCATCGGTGGTTTACGGTTTAATCGGTATGCTGGTTTTGGTGCCGACTGTTCGTAAAGTATTTAATTTGTCTGACGGTTCAAGCTTATTTGCGGCGATTATTATTTTAGCGATAATGATATTGCCTTCAATTATCAAAGTATCAATAACAGCTTTGGATAGTGTTCCGGAAGAATATGAACAGGGTTCTTTAGCATTAGGGGCGACGAAAATTGAAACGGTATTTAAGGTGTCTGTCCCCACAGCAAGAAGCGGTATAGCTGCGGCTGTTGTATTGGCTATCGGAAGAGCAATAGGCGAAGCGATGGCTGTAATGATGGTATCGGGAAATGCTTCTTCCAATATGCCTACTTTATTCGGAAGTGTTCGTTTTTTAACCACAGCGATTGCTTCGGAGATGGCTTATTCTTCCGGGTTACAAAGACAAGCCTTATTTTCAATTGCCCTTGTTTTGTACTTTTTTATTTTATTGATAAATGCGGTTTTAAATTTAATTTTGAAAAGGGAGCATCATTAATATGAAGTTGTCGTTAAAAAGAAAAATATACATGTTTACGCTGAAAGCAATGATGTATATATCAATTATATTGACGACGGTATTAGTTGTATTTTTAATAGGATATGTTTTCTATAAGGGGTTGCCTAATATCAGTTGGAAGCTGATTTCAACTTCTCCAAGCTTTTTAAGTGATGAAGTAGGCATCTTACCTGATATCTTAAATACATTATATATTGTTATTACTACGGTTATTATTGTAGTACCGTTAGCAGTTGGGGCAGCCGTATACCTGCATGAATATGCTTCTAACAAAAAGATTGTAGCGATGATTGAATATGCTTCGCAAACTTTATCGGCTATTCCTTCAATTATTTATGGTTTGGTCGGCATGCTTTGCTTTTGTCAATTTTTCAAATTGGATACTTCAATTTTAGCCGGATCGTTGACTTTGGTGATGATGAGTTTGCCTACGGTAATGCAGACGACTTTGGAAAGTTTAAAAACTGTTGATGATGCTTATAGGCAGGGAAGCTATGCTTTGGGAGCCGGAAAATGGTATATGATTAGGACGGTTGTGTTGCCTAATTGCTTGGATGGAATTTTTACGGGGGTTATTTTAGCGATAGGAAGGATATTGGGTGAATCGGCTGCTTTATTATTTACTGCCGGATTTGCTCATGTGATAAACGGATATTTTACCGGTTTATTCAGTGCCGGATCTTCATTGACAGTAGCTCTGTATGTGTATGCTAAAATTGAGGGTAAATTTAAAGAATCCTATGCGATTGCGGCTATTTTGATGATTTTGACTTTATTGATTAATTTATTGATAGATAAGATTGTGGATTTATTTAAGCGTAAGCAGGTAAAGGAGAAAGAAAGTGGAAGATAATATAATTGAAATGGAAAATTTGAATTTATATTACGGTGACCATCAGGCATTAAAAAATATTAGTATGGCTATTCGGCAAAACAGTGTCACTGCTTTGATCGGACCGTCAGGTTGTGGAAAATCGTCTTTTTTGCGCTGTCTTAATCGAATGAATGATTTGATTGAGAATATTAAAATCGAAGGAAGTATTAAATATAAAGGCAAAGATATTTATCGCAAGGAAGTTGATGTTACGGAAATCAGAAGAGAAATCGGTATGGTATTTCAAAAACCGAATCCTTTTCCGATGAGTATTTATGATAATGTGGCTTACGGTGTAAGAGTAGCCGGGATCAAAAACAAAGCAAGATTGAATGAAATTGTTAAGCAGGCTTTGATTGATTCGGCTCTTTGGGGCGAAGTAAAAGATTGTTTGAAGAAAAATGCTTTAAGCTTGTCCGGTGGTCAGCAACAACGTTTGTGTATTGCTCGGGCTTTGGCTGTTCAACCTAATGTATTGTTGATGGACGAACCGACCAGTGCTTTGGACCCGATCTCAACAGCGAAGATAGAGGAATTGATTTTAAAATTGAAAGAGAAGTATACAATTATTATAGTCACACATAATATGCAGCAGGCTTTGCGTATTTCCGATTATACTGCGTTCTTCTTGCTCGGTGAGCTGATTGAATATGATAAAACAGAAATCTTGTTTTCTAAACCGCAAAACAAGAAAACCGAAGATTATATTACAGGGAGGTTTGGTTGATGAGAAGTCATTTTGATGAACAACTGACATTGTTAAACAAAGAATTGATTGAAATGGGTGGTCTATGCGAGACAATTATTGCTTTGGCTTTTAAAGCCTTTGATGATAAGAGTATTCGTAAAAGCAAAGAAGTTAACCGTTTAGATAATGAAATTATTCAAAAGGAAAGAACAATAGAAAGTTTATGCTTAAAATTGTTGCTTCAACAACAACCGGTTGCCAAAGATTTACGTTTAATATCAGCTGCTTTAAAGATGATATACGATATGAAAAGAATCGGTGATATCGCCTTGGATATATTTGAAATAACGGCTGAAGAAAATAAAAATAATGAAAGCGTTATGTTTCACGATATGTCATTAATTGCTGCCATGATGGTTACAAAAAGTGTTAATGCTTTTGTAAATAGTGATATAATTCTCGCTGAAGAAGTAATCGGTGATGATGATATGTTGGACAATTACTTCTTTGAAATAAGGCAAGAGCTGATTAGACAAATTACTCAAAACCCGGAAAAAGGTCAGTACATTTTGGATTTATTAATGGTTGCGAAATATTTGGAAAAAATAGGCGATCATGCGGTAAATATCAGTAATTGGGTAATTTTCTCTATCAGTGGTCAACATAAGGAGGAATAAGCAATGATCTATTGCGTTGAAGATGATGCCAGTATCCGAGATATTGAGGTATATGCTTTACAGGCAAGCGGTTTTGAAACTCAGGGTTTCGAGGATGGTTTGTCTTTTTATCAAGCATTGTCAAAGAAACAACCGCAATTAGTTATCTTGGATGTAATGTTGCCGAAAATTAACGGTATCGAATTGTTGAAAAAGATGAAAGGACATCCACAATGGTCAAAAATACCGGTTATTATGGCTACAGCTAAAGGGGAAGAATATGATAAAGTAATTGCTTTGGATTTAGGAGCAGATTATTATTTGACTAAACCTTTTGGTGTCATGGAATTTATTTCCTGCGTAAAGGCTGTTTTACGACATTATCAGAAATGCAATGAAGAGATGCTTACCTGCGGCGGCTTAAAAATTGAATGTCAAAGTCGCCGGGTCACCGCAAACGGAGAGAAAATTAATTTAACTTATAAAGAGTTTGAATTGCTACAGTTGTTTATGTCTCATCCCAACTTGGCTTATAGTCGCCAACAATTAATGGAAAGCGTTTGGGATACCGATTTTTTGGGTGAAACAAGAACAATTGATATGCATATTAAAACGTTAAGAAAGAAATTGGGTGTGTACGGCGAAAATATCATTACAGTACGTAATGTTGGTTATCGCTGGGAGAACAAAAATGAATAAAAAAATATTTAAAACGATCTTAACTTCCGTAACATTAGTTATGATAGTCAGTTTATTTTGTGCTACCGGTGTTTTGTATTTTTATTTTGATAATTTGCAGAACAGAAGTATGAAAGAGGAGTTGTCTTTGGCACAAATTGCTTTGGAAAACGAAGGAAAAACTTATTTTGACAGTTTATCGGCTGATGAAAATTATCGTTTAACCTGGATTGACAGTTCCGGCAATGTCATTTGCGACAGCGTAGAGAAAGACTTAGATAATCATTCCGATCGGCAGGAATTTAAGGATGCGATAAATAAAGGAGAAGGATTCAGCAGTCGTTATTCACAAACATTAACAGAAAAATCTATATATTATGCTAAAAAGCTTTCTGATGGAACAGTCCTAAGAATTGCAAAGAGGCAAAAAACCGTCACAAATTTATTGTTCGGTTTAGCGGAACCGGCATTGATATTATTTGGATTATCAGTCATTTTAGCGTATGTTTTAGCAAAAAAATCGGCAAAACAGATTGTTGAACCGTTAAATAATTTGAATTTGGATAATCCGTTAAGTAATGATACTTATGAGGAATTATCCCCGTTATTGTTAAGAATAAACAGTCAGCACCAACAAATTGATCAACAATTGAATTTGTTGGAAAAGAAAAATTCTCAATTCAATCAAATTACGGATAATTTACAGGAAAGTTTGATATTGTTAGACAGCAATAATCAAATAATTAATATCAATAAAGCTGCCTGTAAATTGTTTGATACAGATAGGAATTGTTTAAATAAAGATTTTATTTATATTAGCAGAGATTATAATTTAAACAGTGCTTTACAGAAAGCAATGGAAAAAGGGCATTGTGAAATAGAGAAAGAAATTGAGGGTTCGTTTTATCAATTTGATATCAGTAGGATAGATTACGAAAAGGAAGTATGCGGTGCAGTCATTTTAGCTTTTGATATCACTCAAAGAAAACAAGCCGAACAAATTCGTAAGGAGTTTTCCGCCAATGTCTCTCATGAATTGAAAACACCTTTACAAGGAATTATCGGCAGTGCGGAATTGATTGAAAACGGTATGGTTAAGCAACAGGATGTCGGCCGTTTTGTCGGACATATTCGCCAAGAAGCGCAAAGAATGGTTAATATGATTAATGATATAATTCGTTTATCACAACTTGATGAACAGAATGGCTCTTTTCCGACAGAAAAGGTAGATTTAACCGCTTTGGCTGGACAGTGTATAGAACAATTAAAGGGGATTGCTCAAAAGAAAAATGTAGAAATAGTACTGCAAGCAAAACAAGTTGCCGTTACAGGAGTGAGACAGTTGTTGTGGGAAATTTTATATAATCTTTTAGATAATGCGATCAAATATAACAAAGAAAACGGCAAAGTGACAGTAGTGATTAATCAGGAACAAGACGAAATAATCATAGAAGTTGATGATACGGGTATCGGCATTGCGAAGGAAGATCAAGAAAGAATATTTGAGAGATTTTATCGGGTAGACAAAAGTCATTCAAAGGCAACCGGCGGAACCGGCTTGGGATTGTCGATTGTTAAGCATGCAGTAATGTATCATGGTGGAAGGATTGATATTGTCAGCGAATTGAATAAAGGAACTAAGATAAAAGTTATCATTCCGGCTAATGGTACGCAGGAGGGAAAATGAATATAGAAAATAAAAATACAAAATTAGGAATAGCATTAATTATATTGGGAATTATTTTGATATTGGCATATTTTGCCTTTGGAGGTGATGAGACCGGAAGTTTTGGCCATTTCAGCCAAGGGATATTGCTAGGATTATCGATAGGTATAAATTTGGTTGGTATAATATTAATTGTTTCAGGATTAAGCTAAGCAAAAAAGGAGTGATTTACTCCTTTTTAAGTGCTTGTTTGATTATTTCTAATAGTGCTTGATTGCCTTCGGCAGTTAAGTGAATTTGATCAGCGAAAAGAAAATTCGGGTTGTTTTCCAATAAGGTTTCTAAGCTGATCGTATCAAAAGGATAATCTGTTTGGGTAATAAGTACAAGCTGTTGTTGAGCACATATATTTTTGATGATTTGATAATCGCTTGAAGTCAATTCGATATTTTTATCTAAAAGAATGACAATTTGATTGGTTAAAGCGTCTTTTTGTTGGGCTTCCTTTAATTGATCAATGATATCTTCAAGTTGAATATTTTCATTGACATTAAAATTAGAATCCGGATACTCTTTTTGCAGGAGATCATAAATTGATATCAGCATGTCATTGCCGTAGAAACTGATTTTGTTTTTGATTTTGTCTTGATGTTCTTGTAAGGCTTGCTGTTTTAGCTTCTCTAATTCAGCTACTTTAACTTGATAAATACTGTCAAAGATTAATTGACAATAGGCTGCTCTGCCTGCTTCCGGCAAATGAATACCATCGGAGTAAAACCAATCGGTATGTCCTTGAGAATATTGTTGCCAGTCGATTAAATGGGCATTGTCATATTTTTTAATAAATTCCTTCAGTTTGTCATTAACATGCACATCTCTGTCATTGGTAACGGTAATCCAGAATACATCATTATTTCCGCAGGCTGCCATGATTTGGTCTTTAATATATTCGGGCACATCGCCATTGGTTCCGGCATGAATTACAACCGGACCGTTGATGTTTAATGATTGAATAATGGTGTTCATTGCCCAGCCGGTACGGGATACGGCGGCATCAACATAGCTGTTTGGGAAGGTTGTTTTTAGATTATTGGCGGCTCCCAGCATAACGGAGTCACCTATACAAATAATCGGTAATTGGGTAACTGTTTGTTTGATTTCTTGCTCATCCGGTTCTAATTGTGAAAGCAATTTCTCCCAAGCATCATTTTCTTCCTTCTGCTTTTGAATATATTCTTCTTTTTGTTTTTCCATTTCGGCAGCATTGGCAGCCAGTTGTTCTTCCAACATCTTCATTTCCGCTGTATGGTCCTGAGCTAAGGCATATTTATAGGCTCCAAACGAAGTTGAGAGAAGCAATAATATGCATAAAATGAGCTGTAATGTTTTTTGTTTGTCTCTTCTGTGCAGAGCAAAATGAACAAAGAAAGCAAACAGAAAAGTAATTGCGGAAATAATTAAAGAATTTAAATAAATATTTTCTTGTTTTCCAATCAGAAGTTGATACAGATAAATGATCGGATATTGAACCAAATAGATTTCATAGCTGTATTCAGCAATTATTTTTAGGATTTTACCGAGTAAATAATAATTATTTTCTTTTATCGAAACAGCAAATTCAATGATAAAACAGCTCAAAAGACTGACAAATATCATTGCCTGAGCAAATAGTTTGTTTGCCGGATCGACATAAAGGAATAGAATAAGCAGAACGATCATACTTATAAAGTAAAGAATCAGAGAAGGTTTTTCTCGGAATTTTTTGCTTTGCAGAGATGATATGAATCCGGTTGTAATACCGAATAACAAAGAGAACAGACGCGAAAAAGTATTATAATATACAACTGTTAATGTTGCTTGTTTACTGTAGAGATAGAAGAAAATAGTGGAGATAACTGTAAGTAATCCTGTTAAAACGGCAGGGAAATAATTTTTTATTTTTGCGGTGGATTTTAACAACAGGAATACAAAAGGATAGAATAATTCAAATTGTAACAAGATGCCGATATACCAGAAATGCATAAAAGGAGAACTTGTGTGTCGGGCAAAATAATCCTGATTGGCAGCGATTTGCCAAAAATTGTTATAACCGAGCAAGACAGAAGTTGTTTCCGGTTTAAGGCTTACCCAAATGACGTCCTTAAACAGGGAAATAATTCCTACTGCGGTGAAAACAACGACAACTAGAGGCAAATATATTTTTTTCAGACGGGAAAGATAATATTTTTTTAAGTCTACTTTTTCTTTACTCAGCAAAGATGTTGTAGACAAATATCCGCTCAACGCAAAAAAACAGCAGACAGCTAAGTATCCGCCTTTCAATATACCTAAATGATATAACAAGACCGCCAAACATAAAATTGCTCTGAAAATATCAATGTATTTAAAATGCTTTTTTTCCATATTTTTTACTTCCTCACATTTATTTATTATAGCACATTGATGTAGGCTGATATTGTAAGAAAGAACATGATTTTAGGTTACTGAATTGTCTATATCAATGAATCCGGACAGTAAAGAAACAAGCGTTAAACAGATAGAGAGTGTTGTTGATTATCCGGTGTATTCGCAAGGTTATCAGAGGTAGTAAAAAGGGCTGGTATGAATTACAGCCCTTTATACATATTGACAGATTTTGTTTTTGTCGATTTCCAAGACTATTTCGCAATTATGTTGTTCAAACTGTTTATCGGAATAGACATCGATAACCATTTTTCCCAAGGTTGAGTGACCTTTTGTTTCTATGTAAGCACCGCATTCTTCGGTAATAAATACAGATTTGTCTGTTAGATAGACATAAGGTAACAGTGCTTTGTAATTTAAATTGCGTGTGATATTTAGACCGAATATGATGATTTTTATTCCTGACAGGAAAACTGCTTGAGCACTGTAAACATCGGCATAAACATTCTTTTCGGCAGCCGGGGTGATGTCGCCGTAGCTGTCGCTTCCGCCGACAAACAGTATTTCTTCGATGTTGTTTGCCGATTTATAACAATTTAGCAGGATTGAGGCTAATTCTGTGAGCGGACCGTTAACAATAACAGTACATTTCTTTTCTTTTATTTCTTCGGCATTGATCAGGTTAAAATTGTTGTCATTGAGGAATTTTTCTTTCAAAAGTTCATTTTCTTTTGAAGATTGTAAACTTAAAAAGATATTTTTCATTTATTGTACCTCACTGTAACTTCTAATATAGTCGATCATATAATCGATGAATTTTTTTCGATCGACATCCATTAAACAACTGCAATTGGCTTCTTTTCCGGTGATGTGGTAGTAATCGCCTACAGTTGTTCCTTTGCTGTAGTCACCTGTTGTTTCCACTTCTACATACATATCTTTGATTGTAAAGATTTCCGGGTGAATTAAAACCATTACGGCGCATAAGTCGTGCATCGGTGCTCCCGGATAGCCTAAAGACTTGTGGAAACGATAGAAGAAATCCAGCCATTTCCAAACAATTTCTGATACCGGATTGCCGATTTTTTTGATTTCTTCAACATCCTGTTGCAAGACTAAGGCTTTTTCGGTAACATCTAGACCGGCCATATAAATATGAATTCCGCTTTTGTAGACGACATCGGCAGCTTCCGGGTCGACTAAGATATTAAATTCGGCAGCTGGTGTCCAGTTTCCGTACTTTATTCCGCCGCCCATTAAGGAAATATGACTGATTTTTTCTTTAACTTCCGGATGGGTTAACAGCAGAGCGGCAACATTGGTCAGCGGACCGGTAGCGACAATAACTACTTTTTGTTTGCTTTCTTGCAGAATTTCGGCCATTAATTCGACAGCCGTTAATGTTTCTAATTCTTTTTGCGGTTCCGGTAAAGCCGGACCGTCAAGACCGCTTTCGCCGTGAACATTGGTCGGTGCTTTTAACGGCTCCACATATAAAGGTTTATCTTGTCCTTTGCTTACTGGTCCGTTATAACCGATAAGAGTAGCGATGCGTTGAGAATTATAGGCAGCCTTGGCAGCCGAGCAGTTGCCGTTAACGGCAGTGATTGCGAGGATTCTTAAATCTTTACTGGCGTTGGCTACGACCCAAGCTATGGCATCATCATGACCGGGATCACCGTCTAAGATAACAGGAATTGGTTCTTTAATCATTTTTATTCCTCCAAATTTACTAATACATTATAACAAGAAAAAAGCCCTGTTGATACAGGACTTTTCTGTTGTTTTTAAATTACTACTTCAAACCGTACTTCTTGTTGAATTGTTCAATACGTCCTGCTGCAGCTTGGAAACGTTGTCTGCCTGTGTAGAACGGATGGCAGTTAGAACAAGTATCAACCTTAATTTCTTTTTTGGTTGAATGTGTTGTGAATTCTGCTCCGCATGATGCACATACGACTTTTGTTTCATAAACAGTTGGATGAATTTTTTCTTTCATTTTTTCAGTCTCCTTCCGCCTTGGATCTCAAGTGTATCCAAAGTAAGTGCTCATTTATAGTAGCATAGTTAAGAATTAATTTCAATCAGAAAATTATTTTTATAAAAGTTGTAAATCGGTGAAAGTATATCCGGCATTTTCGATTACTTCGCAGATTTCTTCAACGGTTAAATCGGTATCTAATTCTACTTCTTTTTTAGCTAAATTGATTTTGACTGCGGCAGTATCATCGGCGTTTTCGAAAGCCTGCTTGATTTTTTGTGCACAGTGATTGCAATTCATATCTTCAATGATAATTTTGTAACTACACATATTC
>JAUNFB010000067.1 GCA_030525245.1 Erysipelotrichia bacterium | reverse complement strand
ACGCTTGCCGTCCGGGTAACCCGAGAGATACAAACGAAGCAGAGCTTAAAGAACTCTACAGAAAGATTATGGCATAAGCCGTAGTTTGTAACTTTGCATAATTAATTGAAGCGACTTAGTTAATTCTAAGTCGCTTTTTTATATTAGTTGTTATTTTGCTTTTCGTTTTTTCGACCCTACGATAAACGGAATGTATTTGTTTACAAGCGTGCAAATCGGCGCAAGAACAATCAAGGTAAACAGCGTTACTGCCGAGTAAATCAGTATGCCTTTGTGCGTGTTGCTGAGGAGCTTTGCATCAAATTTAGGCGATACAAAGGTGCTCAGCAAGAACATTATCAGTTTGCATGCCGGAATATGGAATGCATAGTAAAAAATTGTATTTTGACCGAATTTAACAACAAATTTCGGAAATTTCATAAAACTGAAGAATATAAAAAATGCAAGCACGCCGCTGAATACAACCAGCATATCGTAAAAATATGAGCAGTAGAGCGATGAAAAAAGATTTATGTAGTTGAACTTACCCGTGCGGTATTTGTACAGGGCAGGCAATGCAAGGTATACAAGCATTGAAATTGATGCGATTATAATAAGATAATTCTTTTTTACAAGCGCAAGAAACGGTTTCAGATAGTAGCCGAAAACACACATAGGATAAGCAACAAAAACAGCGTTCACTGTCATAAATATATGTTTGCCCGTAATGCAGAAGTAGCCCAAAACGAGTGAAATCACGGCGCTTATCATCACGATTACATCGTTGCTTTTCGTGATTTTGAAGATTATGAACATCAAAAAGTTGCACAGAAACAATGTCGGGAAAAACCACATTATTTTGCCCATGCATATCAAATCAAGTGAGTACTTTATCCACTCGGTAAATGTGCCTTTGTATGTGAACAAATCGAACAAGCACAGTATTACCGACAGGCAAAGGTACGGTACAAGTATTCGCTTTGAGCGGGTAATCAAAAATTCTTTAACGCTCATTTGCTTTTTCGGATTGAACACAAATCCTGATGCCGCAAAAAACAACGGCAGTTTCAAAAAGCTTGTGTACATTACAAATGTTGTAAATCCGTTCAGCCCCAGATGAACAAAAATTACAAATGCCATTGCAACGGCTTTTATTGCGTCAAGCCAGTCGTACCGCGGTTTTTGTAAAGGCGTGCTGCTTTCTCCCATAATTCAACCTCTTATAATTAATATGTATGATTATATCACATTACATAGCTTTGTTCAATACAGCAAAAACGTTCGGAATAAATCCGAGCGTTTTTTATTATTGGGTATATATAATATTAATACCAATATAAGTCTTCAGTTTTTTTATTATTTTCTAAGTTTGGATCTTTTTTTCTTAATGGACAATTTGAAGCTATAAAACATTTTGATAAATAATACGGACTTTTTTTATTTCTGCAAATTCTACCATTTTCATCAAGAAAAATACAATTTGCCGGTTTTGATTTTTTTGTATTATTGTGAAATTCATTATGCCATCCAAAATCAGAAAATTTACCTTTACCTGCCATATTATCTCTACTTTAATTATAAGATTTGTTTAAATGTTAATATCTTCTTTTGGAATTATCAAAGTTTCGCTTTCAATGTCTGTATAAGCGTTTTGAAGATTTATACAAATTCGATATTGTTCGCTGCTATAGTCGTAGCTTGTGAAAAATTGTGCAGTTTTTGCATAAAAGTCAATTTCCACATTGTTGTTGGTCAGGGTGTTGAAATCGTTGCTTAAAAAAACTTCAACATCGTAAATCAGGGTGTCAGAATAGTTGATATTCAAGTCGTAAAGCGAATCGTCAAGGTCGTTGATATAATTATATTAAAAGTAATATTTGAGCTGTAAATGGTTTTTGCTGTTTGCAGCTTTTTGTTTTTTTAATAAATATCAAAGGATGGTAAAGGATGAATAATTATTTGTTATGGGAAAACACAAACCGCAACGAAACATTTTCTGATTTTGTTTGTCTGAAAATAAGAGAACGACAGCTCAACGAAGTGGCGCTTTATCCGATTTTTTGTTGCCATAATCAATCAGACATATATCCATATATATATACTTCTTTAAACAAGTTACTCCACAAATTGCTATTCTTGGCTATAACATCTGGATTTTCAGCCTTTTCATCTAGTACTATAGAAACAAGCTTCGAACCAATAGTGTTCCATACATCTATAGGATTTCTTTTCCAATAATATGTTCCGTCTGATTGGCGTAACACAAGAGCACGAAATGATCCGACTACTGGATACATAAGTCCTTTTGGTATATAATACTCCAAATCTTGCTGTAATAAAAATGATTTTGCTACAACTTTACCACCATCATATTTTGTGTATTTTCTTGAACCAAATCTTTTTCCAGTAGCATTTGTTACTTTTGCAAATGAAGTTTCTACCGTTTCCCATAGATTAAAAATATCTTTTATTATAGGTTTCATATTATCTATCATTTTTTCACGGTCTAATTTTTGTTGTTCTTCGCTTCCACCATTTTGTCTAAGAAATTTTTTTAAGCTTGCCTCTTTTCCAGAATAGCATTGCATAGGCTGAAAATCTGAAAGTATACCATTAGGTGTTTTATATGGATATATTTCTTGGCTAAACATAAGAATTATCGCAATAATTTCTCTTACATCAATAGGAACAACATCATCATTATAATGTTCATTCATTTTAAATTGAATCCTATTATAAAATGCGTTGTTAGATAGAGCTTCTTTAAGAACTTCAAAACTATTTTCTAATTCTGCGATTGATTTCAAATCTACTTGAACCGAGGTATTGCGTGCAGCAGCTAATTCTACGGGAGAATCAATACCTTGAAAAATTTCAAAAAACACATATTTGTCATCCGAAAGATAATTTTTACTCTTTGCTTCTAATAT
This sequence comes from Erysipelotrichia bacterium, assembly GCA_030525245.1. Taxonomy (GTDB): domain Bacteria; phylum Bacillota_I; class Bacilli_A; order Erysipelotrichales; family Erysipelotrichaceae; genus UBA1783. The sequence goes on along the minus strand of JAUNFB010000067.1, from coordinate 1,182 downwards.
TGCTCTTAGTGTGTGACCTCCGTCTATATTCCCATGTATTTCAGGATTGTCAAAAGAAAGTGTCAATTCTTCAGTTTTATTATCCCATTCAGTTTCCAAGACTGACATTAAAATTCCTCTGTTTAACTCGTGAAAATACTTGTTGTCCCTTAAACTTTCCTTAATTTTAACCGCAACATTAGTGGTCATTTTTTGCTCTCTTGGATTCGTTTCCATCCAATCTGAAATCTCTTCTGGAATACTAATTGCTTGTACATAACAAACATATTTTATATGTTTGCTTTTCGGATTGTTAGGATCCGTCATTCGTTTAAACTCTTTTGCCTTTAATTTTAATTGTGTCATATAAACCACATCTCCTTAAAAAATAAAATCTGTATTTCACGAATGTAGAAATACAGATAGTCTTACTCAAAGGTGACAATTAAGATTTATATGTAATTCCACATCCGTAATAAAGATACTGGTAATCTAATAAGAAAACTTTCTTATAGATATTATATATTATACTCAATTATTTTAACTTTGTCAATCACTATATATACCACTAAATCACAATGGTAACCGAAGCTACTTATTGTATGTAGACTTTTAGTGTTCATTTTTATTATACTGTATATTATGGAGGATTGCAAGTATGGATATTGTAAAAGTATTTGGCGATAATTTAAGAAAATATCGCACCGCAATGGGAATATCCCAAGAAGCATTTGCCGATAAATGCGGTATGCATCGCACCTATATAAGTGCCATCGAGTGTTGCCAAAGTGGTAAAAACCGAATTGGGCATCAAAGATTTTACGATGCATTCATTAAGACATACAAATTCAACTTTGTTGACGCAAAGCGGAGTAGACATCAAAGCCGTTCAAGAACGACTCGGACACAAGAATATTGACGAAACGCTGAATATATACACCCATTGTTCACAGGAGATGATAGACAAGAGCAGAATAATCGCCAACAATATTTTTAAATAAAAAACGCTTGGGAGAGGAATCCCAAGCGTAATTTTACAATTTATTTTGACGAATTTTTGGCGAATATCCAATTTTTCATCAAATTTTTGCGGTTGTGTCAAGACTGTTAAAAGTCCTGAAAGCCTTTATTAGAGAGCTTCTGCAACTGCAACTGCGCAAGCTACTGTAGCACCAACCATAGGGTTGTTACCCATACCGATAA
>JAUNFB010000066.1 GCA_030525245.1 Erysipelotrichia bacterium | reverse complement strand
CAAATAATCATAATTTATATGCTATAAAAATTGCACCAAAAGATGATACAGAAGTTCTAACTTATGAGCATCAATTAATCAAAAGTGAGGTGTATATATATAAATTACTGGAACAAGTCAAAAGCATAAAGTATCCTAAAATTTATGGGTATAATTGGGAAAACAATTATCCATATAAATATTTGGTAATGGAATTTATTGATGGAGATATGTTATCTAATGTAAAGCTTTCAAGTCAACAGTTTGATAATGTTATGTTCAATTTAGGAAAAGCTATGGCTGAAATTCATACCATAGTGAATGAAGATGGTTTTGGATATATTCAAAATGGACTAAAAAGCACTTGGAAAGAAGCCTATTTTGATATGATGAAAAACATTGTTGAAGATGGACTATCTAAACAAGCAAAAATTCCTTATTTAGACAAGATAAAAGAAATAATTAAAAATAATAAAGATGTTCTTGATTCAGTTAAAACACCATCTTTAATTCATTTTGATTTATGGTTTGGAAATATAATAATAAAAGAGCATGAGCTATATGCCCTGATAGATTGTGAAAGAGCTATGTTTGGAGACATAATGGGAGAGTTTATTTCTCTTGATTATTTATCTGTATTTGATTCTAATAAAAACAAAAAACTAATTGACGGATATAATTCAATTAGTGACATAAAAGTTAAATTTGATAAAGAGGAGTTAATTAGATTTTATTTAATGAGAATTTATCCAGGGTTAATAGCTTATGTTGAAACATATTATAGATTCTCTAAAATAAATCCTGAATTTTATGGTTCTAGAATTTTCGCTAGAAATGTACTGCATAATGCAATAAAAGAAATAGAAAAATTAAATGAAAAAGATTAATTATTAATGAAAAAATTTAATTGGGTATTTATTGGTAGTGGTCACATTGCTAAAAAAGTTACAAGATCTATTACAAAAAATGATAATCAAAATTTGCAACATAATATTTGCAGTGTGTATTCATGAAATAAAGAGACTGCGAAGATCTTTGCAGATAAATATAATGCAAGTTTTTGTGATCGTTTTGATGAAGCTATAAATAAAGACAATGTGGATTGTGTTTATATAGCTACTCCGCAGTCTACACATTACCAATATATAAAAAATATTTATGTGCAGGAAAACCCGTTTTTTGCGAAAAACCAGTTACAATAAATTCATTACAATTAAAATATTGTAGTTTTAGTTTCAAAAAAATTGTATTTTTCATTTGTTATGTCTTATAGATATGGTCAAATACATAATGAAATTAAAAATATGATTATATGATTAAATTATGGTTATGTTATACAATTTATATAGGAAATAATATATTAGATTGAACGGTAAGCTTGCATAACATTTCGGATTTGTGGGAGGGTAAATGAATGATTAACATTTTACTTGAAGGATATGAAATAAATGCCCCTTGGCTTTATGATGATTTAAAAAAATATATATTGCCGAATAAATCGGTTGCAGTAATGGCCTTTTCCTTTCGTGACAGCGAGGTTAAGAATTTAAAAGATTGGGATTCCTTATACAGCAAGGAAAAAGGTATTTATTATAATGGCATTGTCGACGGCTTTACTGCCTATGGAATATCGGAAGATAATATTACATTTGTTAACTATTTTAAGGATACAAGGGAGTCTGCCATACAAAAAATAGAAAAGGCAGATATTCTTTATTTCACCGGAGGTCGCCCTGACAGAATGATGGACAGAATCAAGGAATTTGATTTGACAGATGTTTTAAGAAAACATAAAGGAATTGTTATGGGGTATAGTGCAGGTGCAGTTATTCAGCTTTCCGAATATCATTTGTCACCTGATAAGGACTATAAAGAATTTCAATACTATGACGGATTAGGTTACCTTGATGATTTTTATCTGGAGGTTCATTATGAAAATACAAAGGTACAAAACAAAGCCATTTGTCGTGTATTATCTGAAAGAGGCAAAACAGTTTACGCAACGGCTTTCATGGCAGGGGCTGTTGTTGTAGATAACGGTAATGTCAAATTACTTGGAGATGTAAAAACGTTTAACAAATAGAGCGGTTAAGTAATGAACTGTTATAAAAAATTGAGAAATTGTGCAGGAGTGAAATGGATATTTGGATCGAAAACAAATGGGAGTGTAATTAAATAAGCGGCTTATTATGTTTAAGTTAGGTATATGATGTTTTTTATCAATAATTTTGTATTTCTTTTTTCGACAAATTTTTTATATTTAGATTGACTTTGATTTGTCTGTATGGTACGATTGATTTATATTATTGTATCTATATTTATTTGTGAAATCGGGTGATTTACTGTTGAATATGCATAAAAAATTTAGGAATTATATTATTTTTGTAGTATGTTTGGTTGTATTCTTTTTTTCACTCGGCAGTAATGTTTTTGCATATAATTCGGATTATTTGGATGACGTTTCGTGGGTTGACAGTGAGTCGGCGGTGACAAAAATTGTAAGTTATAACAGTGATAACGGTTTAATGGATTGCGCTGTGAGTTATCTTGTGGACGAGGATAACAGCACGGCGTATTTTCAAATTTTGACAAACAATTTTAACATTACAAAAGACAGTGATGTGCGTGTATGTTTTGATGTTCTTGCCGATAATCAGCGGTATTCTTTTTATGTTGATAAATCAGGTTTGCAAAGCAGCAATGATTACAGTAAACTTTTTGCCGCAAAAGGTAATTTTACTTCTTCTAAGAATGTTGGTTCGGGTACATATATTGTTGCAATGGATGTCAAAACAAAGGCAAGCGTAAATAAAATCAACATTGCATTGTCTGTTGACAGTATGAAATATGATTTAATCGACGGAATTTTGTTAAATGAAATAACAACTACGAAAAAACCTACAACTACTAAGATTAAGGCAACTGCTTCTCCCCGAACAACACAAAAATTTAATAATGTCGGTGAAGTTACGGTTGTAATTGCTGATTCTACAACAAAAAAGAACTCCAAATCTAAGTCCGAAAAAGTAGCATCAACTAAGTTTGTTGGACAAAATAAATATCACACAACTGCCAAATCAGATAACGAAACAAAGTTTTCACCTACCGGAACAACCGCTCAAACCACAGCTTTACAGGAACAGGACACAACCGAAGCTGTGTGGCATACTTACAATAAGGATATGTCATATTCAACAAAAATCAAAATAACAATAGCTGTTGGTATAGCCTTGGGTGTTGTCGGTTTGTTGCTTACGGGTTTTGCAATCGGTAAGGCTTCTAATAAGAAAGAACAGAAAAAAGACGAAACCGACAAATCACCCGATGATGAAAAAATAATCGATGACGATTTTGAGTTTTAGGCAGGTGATAAAATGTTGAAACCCAATGCATTACAAAAAGGTGATAAAATTGCTGTTGTCAGTCTGTCCTGGGGCGGATTAGGTGATAAAGATTTAATACATAAATATTATATTGCAAAAGACAGACTTGAAAATGATTTCGGTCTTAATGTTGTTGCTATGCCAAATGCTTTGATGGGTAGTGAATTTGTGTATAATCACCCTGAATTAAGGGCAAAGGATTTGATGGATGCGTTTAAAGATGAATCAATCAAAGGCATCTTTTGCGCTATTTGCGGAAGTGATTCTGTAAGATTGATTCCGTATATTGATTATGATGTGATTAGAAACAATCCTAAAATTTTTATGGGATATTCCGATACTACAGTTAGTCATTTTATGATGAGAAAAGCCGGATTGGTGTCATATTACGGACCGTCTGTTATGTGTGAGTTTGGTGAATATGTTAAAATGTTTGATTATACGGAAAAGGCTGTTGAGAATACCTTGTTTAAAGATACAAGCGGATATGAAGCTAAGTCTGCCGAATACTGGTCAAATGATTTTGTTGAATGGAAAGAGAAAAATATTAATCGAACTTTGAAAATGCGTAAGGAAGAGCATGGGTATGAAGTCATTAACGGCTCGGGTATTATTTGCGGTGAACTCATCGGTGGATGTATTGATGTTTTCCCTATGATTGTAGGTACGGAGATTTGGCCTAAAGCGGAGGAGTGGAAAGATAAAATTTTGTTGGTGGAAACAAGTGAGGAAAAGCCTAAACCCGATT
>JAUNFB010000004.1 GCA_030525245.1 Erysipelotrichia bacterium | reverse complement strand
GTTTATATTAAATAATAATAATAAATAAATATATATATTAAAAATAATACTTTTTTATCCCTTTTTTAATATCCCCCCTATAAGCCCTTACATAACCCTTTTGTGAGGGAACGGCGTACAAGCGACCGTTCTTAAAAACTAAAAAATTTGGAATAGACAGTGAAAAGACAGTAAGCAAAATCATATAATACTACTATCAAGTGCTGTAAAATGATTATAAATCGCTAAATAAGGCGATTTTTTTATTGAAAAACCCAAAAAAGTAAAAAAAAGAGTGATTTATGTGTCAAAAAAGAAAAAATCCATGAAAGAGGAAATGGACATTTTGTTGAAAAAAAGCGACAAAAGAAAGCTTTTATGCCAAGGTTTAATCAAAAGTGCCGCCCGTGGAAATGCCCAAGCTGCTCGGTTGGTTTTGAAAATAATCGGACAAGATCCAAAGAAACCATTCCCGGACGAAGAGAATTACCCTTTCCAAGAATAATCCATTTTATTAGTATTTAGATAATGCTTATAAACATCCAAAAATAAATTATTTTATTGAGGAAAAAGGCTTGTGATTGGATAGAGAAATTTTACATTCTTACTAAAGGCGAAAAAGCAGGTCAAAAAGTAAAACTATTGTTGTGGCAAAAATGGTTAATATATTCCATCTTTTGCTTTTACGGTAATATCGATGTTGAGACCTTTGATGAAGATGGCAATTATATCGGGAAAACAAAAAAGTACACAAGAATTATTAACGATGTGCTTTTGCTCATTGCAAGCGGAAACGCAAAAACAACTCTAATCGGTTTTATTAATGCGTATCTGTTATACAGCTCAGTTTTGCCAAGTTGCAAAATCTATATTGGCTCAAACGCTTATAAGCAATCGAGATTGTGCTATGATACAACAGCAAATATCATCGAACGAAACAGAGTGTTAAGAGAAAATGCAAGAATTAGGAATTCTACCGGCGAAATTGAAATACCAAGAACGCACGCAAAATTAACGGCTATGTCTTCCGACGGGAGTAACCTTGAAGGTATTATTCCGGCAGTTTTGATTATCGATGAAATTCACGAGATGAAAAATAGTTCATATGCCGCTAATTTGAGAAAATCAACTAATCGTGATGATTTCCTTGTTATTGAAATGACCACAAATGGAACTGTTCGAGGAGGTTATCTTGATGAAAGATTAGAAGAAGCAGACAGACATTTAAAGAACACAGCAACTATTCAAGATGATAGAAAGTTATTTGTTATTTATGAGCAGGATAGCCCTGATGAAATATCGATAGATAATATTATGATTTTAAAAAAATCTAATCCATCATTAGGATATGCGGTAAATATTCCGATCCTGAAAAGTTTTTTGTTTTTCGTTGTTAGCATTGTGGTAATTTACTCTAACTTTCTTTAACAGAAATATTTTAATGTATTTCTGAATTATTAACATTTAAGCATAAAAAACTCTCATCTGATTTTTCAATCATTTGAGAGTTTTTAAACATTAAGCACCTACCCAATAATAATTAGGATAATAATATCCGTAGATTTCCATCGGGTTTTCAAAACAAGGAGCATATCCCTTACGATAACAAGCATTATCTATTCTGTAAGATAAGCCGAATGTATTATCGTAACGACGGAAATCCTGTAAGATTTGATTTGGTGTGGTTGTAGAAGTATTACCTAAATAAGTAATGGCGAAATGTAAATGCGGGCCGGAAGAATTACCGCTGTTACCGGTTGTTCCCATAGCCGTTTGACCTTGATAAACAATATCACCGATATAAACATTAACATCTTTCAAATGGTCATATTGGATAAAATAATAGTCCTCATTTATCTGGACAAAATAGAAAATATAATTTCCTCTGCCCCAATTGCAGGTATTGCCGTAATAACCACCATTATATGGGCAACCTGTTCCAGTATCTACCACAACACCGTTCGCGATAGGATATACCGTTGTTCCGATTGCTACGGCTAAATCGACAGCCCCATGGAAACCGCCACTCGGGTAGAAATAACAAGGTGTCGAAACATAGAAGGAAGTATACTTAAAGAATTGACCGAAATCTTTTGAAGGGTACAACTCATTGATTGCTCGGTTAATCTGATCAATCTTTTTATCCAATTCCGAATAATCTTTTTGTATTTTATCCATTTCTTCCATGAATTCGGCTTCCTTTTTTTGGAATTCCGCAATTAATTCTTCGGTTATTGTCTTCAATGACTGTAAGCCGGCTTTCTGAGTTTCCAATTGTGATTGTTGTTCTGCCAAATTATCTTTTTGCGTCTGCAATTGATCAACATCTGCCTGCAGCAGTTCTTTTTCATGATTCATTGTTTCAATCTTGTCTAAATCATAGTTGGTTATTTCGCTGACCGCACTGATTCGACGTAGCAAATCGATGAAAGAATTAGCTCCCATAATAAACTTTATGTAGCTGTTGGTTACAACGTTCATCTGATTAGCCTGCATTCTATTTTTTATGGCGGTATTTAATTCATCTATCTTTAGCTGTCTTTCCTCAATTTGAACTGTTAATTGTTGAATGTTTTCTTCAATTTTGGTAATAGATACCGTTATTGCTTCTATTTGAACATTCAAGGAAGCAATTTGTTTATTGTACGCATCAATCTTCTGACCTTCCTTCAGAATATTTTGTTTCATTTCATCCAAATTGCCTTTAGCTTCATCAAGCAATTCTTTTAAAGCCTGCTGTCTTTGTTCCTCATATTCTTTAAAACGCAAACAAATCTTCTTTTCTTCATCGGTTAAACTTGTTTTGGTAGTACATAATTCACAATAATAATCATAATTGCCTTCAAAATCTTCGTCATCGGCCCGAACATTTACCAATGCTTTTTCCGGATTTAAGCTGAATATAAAAACTGTTGATACGATCAAAAAGAAAACAAATATTTTTTTTAATATCTTCATCGTTTCCACCTCAAATATCTGGTTGCTGAAAGGAATGAGCCGACAAGACCGACAATAATTCCCATTGCTAGGACAAAACAGCTGACATAAACGGTAAACGGAAATACAGGTAATAATTTCAAAATACCGGAAACCAACTGACCATCCATACTTGTATAAATGTATTGATAACCGAATATCGTTAATACTATCGGAATTATTGCTCCCAATATACCGATAAATACTCCTTCAAGCACTAACGGAGCTCTAATGTAACTGTTGGTTGCACCGACTAAACGCATAATACCGATCTCTTCTTTTCGAGAATTAATGGTAATCTTTATCGTATTATAAATCAAAAATACAGCCAATAAAGTCAATGCTCCGGCAAATATTAATCCTACTTTACGGGTACCGTTAAGAAGTTTAACAAAGTCTTCCACCGTAGCTCCACCAAAATCAACCGAATCGATTCCGTCCACAGTTGATATTTGTTGGGATACCTCAGCCAACGAATAACCACCGGCTATTTTAACAATAAACACACGCGACAGCGGATTGTCATCGCGATATATTTCATATATTTCACCAGCTTCACCATATGCGGCAATAAAACGATCCAATTCAGCATCGGCATCGGAATATTCCACATTTTCTACGCCGGCTATTCGACTGATTTTACTTTGCATTGTAGCTATATCTTTATCATCAACATCTTTTTCAATTTTAACATACAATTGAATATCATCTTCCACATCATAAGTAATTTGGTTAACATTAGCGATAAGAACTGTCAAAACGCTGACTAACACCAAAGTAATGGTTATCGCATTAGCTGTTGAAGTAACCATTGCCAAATGATGTGTCAAACCCCAAAAAGCCTCTTTAAAGGCATGGCCTATTTTTCTAAACATGACAATAACCTCCCAAAGGATTATCACTGACAATTCTGCCATTATCCAATAATATTGTGCGACGTTTATATGAATTAACTAAAAATTCATCATGAGTCACCACAATCACAGTTGTGCCGGAAGCATTAATTTTTTCCAACAACTCAATAATCTCTTTAGAATGACGCGGATCCAAATTACCGGTCGGTTCATCGCAAATCAACAATCCGGGATTATTGGATATGGCTCTGCCGATTACAACTCTTTGTTGCTGACCACCGGAAAGCTGTGTAGGATAATTTTTAAATTCATTAGACAAGTCAATGATTTGTAATACTTCCCTTACCCGATTGTTGACTTCCTTACGGGGTTTATTGATCACTTCCAACGCAAAAGCAATATTATCAAATACCGTTTTATTTTTAAGCAATTGATAATCTTGGAAGACAACACCTATTTTTCTTCTATATAAAGGTACTTTAGAAAAGCGCAATCTTCCGACATTTGTTCCATTAACAATAACTTTACCCTTTGTCGGAATTTCTTCACCATCAAGCAATTTAATCAATGTACTTTTACCCGAACCCGTTTCACCGATAAAATAAACAAATTCGCCATCATTAATGTCCAATGTTACATTGCTTAAAGCATTTGTTCCGTTTTTATATACTTTGGAAACATTCTCTAAATGAATCATTTTGCTCCTCCTAATATCTTAATTAATAGTACTACATTTTATATCTTCAAGCAAATTAAACCACTGTTGCATTTTCAAATCATCAATCTTTATTAATTTATAAGTATGAAAGCATATTATCAAACAACAAATTGACAACAACTCACTTGAAAAAAGCAACTATTAAATTATAATTCTTGTCAATAAATAAGAATGCTGTTATTTAAGATTTTTTTATACCCGATACTCGTATGTAAATCCCTCGCCCTTAATCTCCTTGGCATCAGATATAATTACAAAAGCATATTTATCTATTTTTTCTATTTCTTTTTCCAAATTATTATATTGAGCTTTCGATATGACCGTCATAATAACTTCTTTATTCTCATTAGTATAACCACCTTTAGCATTAATAATCGTTGTGCCTCTTTCCAAAACATTATGAATATAGGCACAAATATCCTTTTGATGGTCGGAAATAATGAATAAAGATACGGCAGAATCTGTTTTCGGAACAATCATCTTATTGATAACCGCATTACAAATATAAACATAAACTATTCCCAACATAACTTCTTCAACACTATAAGAAATAACTCCCATCAAAACAACAAAACTGTCCAATAAAAACATAACTTTTGCCAAAGGAAGATGGGTTATATTATGAATAATTATTGCCGGCACATCCATTCCTCCTGTAGAAGCATTTTGTTTCAAAACAATGCTCAATCCGATTCCTCCGATTGCTCCTCCCATTACCGCTATAAGTATCGGATCGGCAACAATAAAGTAATCAATTTTAGATAACAAAGTAATAAATATCGGATAAACAATACTGCTGATTACTGTTTTCAAAGTAAATTCTTTGCCCAAAAACAGCATTGCCATAATAAAAGTTATGATTATTAAACTGTCAATAACGATTACCGTATTCCAATTGAATATTTTATTTACAATCAAAGCTATTCCGGCAACTCCACCGGATAATACATCATAAGGCAAAACAAAAAAGTTAACAGACACAGCAAAAATCAAATTACCCAAAATAATGGTAACAATACTCTTAAAATCAAATTTCATATACTTTTCCTCTACTTACTACTACCAACTGCCACCGCTGCTACCGCCAAAACCGCCGCCACCGGAAAAATCTGATGATCCGGAAGAAAAATCTGATCCTCCTGATGATGTTTCTATCGAACTCATAGTGGTTTTTATTGTTTCCATTTGGCTGTTTAAAGAATAAATCATATGGTAATTATCCAAAAATATTTCATCGGAATCATACCAATCGCATTTCTTCATTTGTAGGTTTTTAAAATGTTCGTTCCAAACAGATGTTAAATTCAGCGCATAAGCAAAAGGTAAAATATCATAGAAATAATAAGGATTTTCTTCTGTCAATTCTTGTAATTTTCTTTCATCGGCATCAAGAATAAATTGCCGCAAGCCTAATACTCTTCCCAGCATTTCATCACCATGTTCTGTTCTTTTGCGCATACATACCGTACATATCAAGATCATAACCTGCATGAATAAAACATAAAATGCATAGTAATATTTTATCTTTGTCAAACGGCAGACAACTATCAAAGCCGTAAACAACAACAAATAGCCGATAACAACGATCAACCAATAAAGTGTTCGTTTTGTTTTAGAATAAACATAACGTTTACGAAAAGTTGCGCAGGCCAGCAAAGTCAATCCGATCAACACACCTGCTAGGATGAAAATTACCGGTATAACAACTTCATTGTAACAATATTGATAAATCAATATACCTATAAACAATGTTGCCGGCACAAATCCCATAGCGATAAACGCATACTGCAACCAAATAGATTCTGTTGTCAATAGTTTTATTTTGGCTTGTTGATAGTCTTCGCTTAAAGCCTTACGTGCATTTTCCAAAACATTACTGAATTTATATTTTTTATCGGACAATTTTATTTCATCACCGGTTTCAAACAATTTATCAAACATTATTCGCTCATAACTGCGGCAATCGCTCTCCAAATCATTGATCTTGTGTAAATATAAATCCTTGCCGGTTTCATTTATGGTAATTATTCCTCTTCTGCCCCAATCCAAAATTAATGAAACCAAATCATTATCGCTGATTTCTTCATCAATAACCAATCCTACCTCAGCACTGGTGATACCTGCCGGCAGATGATATTGTGCGGTTATTAACACCTGGTTGTCTCTGCCCTTAAGCAAGAAAATAATAAATACCGTTAATGTAAATATCCCGCCGATAGCTGTCAAACAAGCCGCTTTGCGGTCAAAAGTCGGGAAAGTATAATAATCATTATCCAACATTACGCGGATCGTTAAAGCTTCGTCCGCCTGTATTGGGCGATCATAAGAACCGATCAAGACATTCCCCTGCCGTGATAAGGTTAGACCTCTTTCACTGCCCAAAGAAGTCATCATACCGCCCGGATAAGCGATCATGATGTTTTCATCGGAAAAATCTTTCGGAAAAGCAATTGTAAAATCGCAATGCTTTGTGACTGTATCCCAACCGGAAGTGATCAAATTCAAATAAAGCATCTGCAAACCGCTTAAATCCAAATCACGAGTAACTACAGTATATTTATAAATATATGTTTCCTGCCTATGAGTATAATAATCTTCACTACCTAAAATGATCCTTGTAAAATCGGTATAATCATCAATGGAAAACTCGTGGTCAGAAACCACCTCAATATCCTTTATAGGAAAAAAATATGATTTATTTGTCTTCTCTCCGTTGATGTTCCAATCCATGGAGTACTTTTTGGGTAAATTCACATATATTCCGTGTCTTGATTCATTGAAAGTAACAGATAAAGTTTCCGTTATATTCAATGTTCCATCCTCATTAACAACAACATTGATCGTATGATTATCAATATCAAAAGCTTCTTGGGCCGAAATATTGCTCGTGCTAAGCAAACAAACAACCATAATTGAGAATAAAAGTAATAATTTTCGAATTTTTCGCATATTTTTTCACTTCCTAGCAATATTATTATATCTTATTTAAAAAAATTTGTTATAATATATTGTGTTGACGGAATGTAGCACAGCTTGGTAGTGCGTTCGCTTCGGGAGCGAAAGGTCGCCGGTTCGAATCCGACCATTCCGACCAGTTGTCAAACAGTTTGATGCGTATGTATCAAACTTTTTTTCTTTACACTTTATAGGTCATATCAACTGTCAAAACACTTCAATTCTTCTATACTGGAATTACAGGAGGAAGATTATGCATACAGAATTAAAAGAATTACTGAATCAACAAATAAACAAAGAATTATATTCCGCATATCTCTACATGGATATTGCCGATTACTTCGCAAGCGAAGGTTTGGATGGACTGGAAAATCACTATCGACTTCAAGCACAGGAAGAATATCAACACGCTATGCGTTTTGTCCGTTATCTCATAGATAACCGGCAAGAAGTCATTTTAGAAGCAATTGACAAACCTCTTATTGAAAAAACAGATTATCTGCAAATCCTACAAGCCATTTTACAGCACGAAAAATATATAACGGATTCAATAAATAATATTTACTCAACCGCTATTAAACTAAACGATTATCGTTGCCGTCAAATGTTAGATTGGTTTATTGCCGAGCAAAACGAAGAAGAAAAAAGCGCCGATGATATTATTACTAAAATGCGATTGTTCGGCAACAGTCAACAAGGATTATATTCCATAAATAATGAGCTGAAGCAAGAAAAACATTCCGACAAATAAATTCATCATCCAAAAAAAGAATAACCCCTCATTAAAAACAATGAGGGGTTATTTCATGTCACTTTATTGAAAATGTTTATTAATCGCATCTTTAACTTTACCAATGTAAAGACATTTTAAACCTTTAATCTTTAAAAAATCGGACGGATGATACAAATTAGGTTTCTTTAAAATATCAATTCCTCCGGCTGCCAGTGCATTAGCTACAAACTCAGAACAGAAATAATGATTTTTTCTAGGATGATCGATTTTTAACCAACACAGTATCAAGCCCAACGCATTAAAAGGATATTTCTTTTCAACCATTGTTGTGACATAGTTATACGCTTGATCATATACCTTATCATCAACATCTAAACAATAGATACCCATAGCGGAATTAGAGAAATATTTATAGAAGCTCTTATCCAAAGGTTCTTCCTTTAATCCGGCAGGAAAAGATATAAAAGCATACTTTCGACCGGAAGAATACATCGGTTGAATGGTATCCGAAAAACTGATCGAAGAATGAGTATATTGTTCTCCGGTTAGCCAAGCAATACTACGTGATAAAAGCGTTGGGGATTTTGTCAATATCAAGTAAATTCTTTTCATATATTCCACTCCTCAAATTCATAAACTGTTTTATAAGTAACAGCCTTACCGGCCTTAATTTCACTACTCGCAAAATCGCTATGATGACAACAATCGGGATAAAATTGGGTTTCCAAAGCTATACCGGCATTTTTTCTGTAAATACAGTTATCTTTACCAATTTCTCCGTTTAAACAATTGCCACTATAAACCTGCAATCCCGGTTGAGTGGTATAAACATTCATCTGAATACGATTCCCTTTTAACGACGCACAATATTTCAAAGAAGAATCATAATCATTCAAGCACCAGTTGCTGTCATAACCGTCACCATACACCAAATCCGGAAAATCACTCATAATGTCTTGGCCAACCGCTTTATAATTTTGAAAATCCAGAGGGGTATCTTTTACTGTCGCTATTTCCCCGGTAGGTATCAATTCACTGTTATTAACCGTATATTTTCTCGCATTTATCTTTAGTAAATGATTAAGAATCGAACCGCTGTTATGGCCGTTTAAATTAAAATATGTGTGCTGGGTGGGATTAAATATCGTATCTGCATCGCTTAAACAAGAATAAGTAATCGATAAACAATTATCTTTTAACTCATAAATTATTTTATATTGTCTGTTTCCGGGAAACAAATCTTCCCTGTCCGCCATAAAAGTTTCACAAATCAATTTAGAGCCGAGCTTTTTTACCGTATACATTTTTTTCTGGCAAGATTTTTCACTGTGAGAATGCAAATTATTATTTCCGTCATTCTGCTCCAATTTATATTTCTCCTTATTAATTAAAATTTCACTGCCGCCAATCCTATTAGCATTAGGCATCACACTCATTCCCAGTGATGGTTTATTAATAAAGTAATCGGCAATATTCTCATATCCCAAAGCAACATCTGTCCCTTTAAAAACCAAGTTCGTTATTGTTGCACCATAATCAAGAATCGTTAAACTTAAATCCTTATCCCTTATCGTATACTTCGCTATCTCATCCATAACCTATCCCTATTCATTCACAAAATATATTATATAGGTTATTTAGAAAATTAAACATAGTCAATTTTTCAAAATTGTCCGGCTCTGGCACGAACGCTACGGCTGAAAGATATTACAAACAAAAATAAAGACAGTAAAATTTGTACCAACGGAACCAATAAAGAAAAATACTGCAAACCGGCTAACGAAGTCAAAAAGACAATTGAAGGAATAATCAAATAATTACTGCCTTTATCCAAAAATAACATCACAAAAAAGCTACATACAAGCGCTGCTATTTGCCAAACAAATAAAAAAATCTTTTCCCTCTTATTTTCATAAGCCATAGCCCAATACAACCAAGAAAAAACATATAGAACCGAAGCAATAGCTCCGATGATTTGCGCTTTACCATATAAAATAGCATTTAAATTTAAAACAAAGGATAGTACAAAGGAGATCAATAAAATGATCATCCCACGATAATTTTCTTTCATAATCGAAAATTCTCCTTTCTGTATCTTTATATAATCACATAAATCCCTTACAGTAAACAAAAGTGCTTGTTGACTTATTTTTCTAACCTACTTAAAATAAATCTATATATAAAAATCTTTTATAACAAGATTATTATGAATAAATCAGATTTATCGAGGTTTCGTCATGTTAGATTTAAAAACACATACACTGTTAGTATTAAGTGAAGAAGGAAATTTTACCAAAGCATCTGCCCGCCTGGCTATCACCCAACCGGCTGTTTCCCATCAAATTAAATTATTGGAAAAACAATTCGGCTGCGCCATTTTCGTGCGCAATCGTACCGAGGTTAAACTTACCGAAAAGGGACAAATAATCTTAAAATATGCCCGCCGCATGCAGGCATTGGAAAATAAATTAATCCAAACTTTAGCCGACAATGATATCAACCCTACCAATATACGCATAGGAATCACCCACACTTCCGAAAACAATAACATAGCCGCCGCTTTGGGTAAATACAGTGCTCAAAATCGCAATACCACTATCACTATTATCACCGAAGTTACCAAAAACTTATATTCTATGTTGGAAAATTACGAATTGGATTTAATCATCGTAGAAGAAAAATATAATCGTCCGAATTTACGCTATTTAACCTTGGATACTGACTATCTTATCTGTATTATGGCTAAAGAAAATCCACTGGCCAATAAAAGCAGCATCACCATTAATGACTTAAAAAAACAAAAAATGATTATGCGATTGCCGACCAGTGCTACACGCACACTATTTAACGCTACTTTAACCGGCATTAATGAAAGTATCAATAATTTCAATATAATCCTAGAAGTAGATAATATTTCTACTATTAAAAACTTGGTAAAAAAAGATATCGGCGTTTCCATTTTGCCTAAAAGCAGTTGTCAACAGGACATTAAAAGAGGCGAATTAATCGGTATACCGATTGAAAATCTAAGCATGATAAGAGAAACAAGCATCGTTTATGCCAATGACTTTCCCTACCATGAATGCCTCAATGATATCTTAAAATTATATAAAGAATTAGCTTAAATATATTTCCCAGAAACAAAAAATCCGCTAAGCAATTAACTGTTTAACGGATTTTTTATTTTATAACATTTCTTTCCCGGCTATATAGGTCTGTAACGGATTAAATTCTTTATCCATAACCGTGATATCAGCATCATAATGCTCTTTAATATAACCTTTACAATGACCATAACCTAACATATTTGCCGGATTACAAGTTACCGAATTGATTGCGGTAACAATGTCGATCTTTGCCTCATTTATCTCGCGGCGGACTAAAACATTCAGTTTGTTTACCGAACCGTCCAATGTTCCGTCTTCCAAGCGAGCAACATTTTCATCAATGATAAGCACATCACCATTATGAACATGTCTTCCAACAGGAAGTCCTTTAACATTAACCGAATCGGTAACTGTTATTAATCTATCTTTTCCTTTTATTTTAGCTAATATATGGGCAGCAGGGAATGATACATGAACGCCATCACCAATCAATTCGGCATAAGCATCCTCAAAATACATTGCCGCTCCGACAACACCGGGCTCACGATGATGCAAACCACGCATTCCATTATATGTATGAGTAAAGCACACTGCACCTGCTTCTAAAGCTTCTTTACATTGTTGGAAAGTCGCTCCGGTATGACCGATAGTAACTTTTATTCCTTTGCTGCAACAATACTTAATAACATTCGTATTATCTAACATCTCCGGAGCTAACATTACATATAATAAGCGATTATCCGAAGCTTGCAGATATTGGTCAATGATCTCTTTTGTCGGAACTAAATGAGAATTCCAATCTTGTGCTCCTCGATAATCATAACAAATAAAAGGACCTTCACTATATATGCCTAAAATATTTGTTCCTTCATATCCTTCCTTACAAGCCTGAGCAATTGCTCTCATACCGTTTAATACCACCTGATGAGGAGCACTGCTGGTTGTCGGACATATTGAAGTTACACCTTCGGTAGGCAGATAAGCCATCCAATGTTTAACCCAATCAACTGTCGCATGGTCACTGTCACAATTCCCATAACCGTGATTATGAATATCAATAAATCCCGGTAAAATCATATTATCACCATAGTCCGTAACATTCCCACCAACTAAACCATAAGGATAAATACCAATTATCTTTCCATCAACTACTTCAACCTGTAAAGCTTGAAATTTCTCATTATAATAAACTTTTTTACTCTGAATAATCATCTTATGACCTCCATATATTACAAGTTTAGCACATAATTAAACACTTTCAGATAAAATTCTTACCCCTAAAAAGTAAAATAATTGCGTAATAATTCTTAAGTTTCATTCAACTCTTGCACTATTTTCCCGATAACACCTTCGATTTTTCATATCAAATGTTCATCACGAAATCAATTTATTGCTTTCGGAACATTTATTCCCTATACGATAATAAAAAACATCTGTCTGTTATGAAGTATACTACATCGGTTCAAAATACGCATTTGAATACGAAGGTTATAATAATTAAACTTTTTCATATTTTCATTTTCTCTAAATATCAATATAATATTTATCGAAAGGAAAACTTATATGAAGAAATTTTTAGCGGAATTTAAAAAATTTGCTCTCAGAGGCAATGTAATGGATATGGCTATCGGTGTTATCATCGGTGGAGCTTTTTCCGGAATCGTCACTTCTCTTACCGATAATTTTATTAATCCAATATTAAATGTTGTAACCGGAGCGAAAAAATACAATTTAGAAGATATAAGTCAATTCGCCTCATCATTTATATCAGCAATCATCAATTTCATTATTATGGCTTTCATTCTCTTTTGCTTGATGAAAGTTGTAAATAAATTAACCCATTTAGGCGAAAAAAAACAAGAACCGACAGAAAAAACATGTCCGTACTGTCAAAGTAAAATCTCAATCAAAGCAACACGTTGTCCATATTGCACTTCAATGTCAGAAGAGAAAGAAGCAAAATAGTCAACGAGATAAATTTTTCAGTTGTAATGTACCGATCGGTCAATGCGGCCTGACTATGCAAATTTGGAAAGACAAAGAATTATTGGCATAAAGGGTACACTACCGAGGCTGCTGTCACTTGTAAGTATGTTCGATAATTCGCGATACCAATATCGCTTCTCAGACAGTAAAAGAACGAAGTGATTTAAAACTACTTCGTTCTTTTTTTGTAAGTAATCCGCTTTCGCATTATCTGTTACTGAGATTTTTTATTTCATCTTCGATCAATTTGTGCAAACTCATCAACTCTTCTTTGTTAAGAGTTACCCCTCTACCCATTTTTTCGTGATTATTTGTCCAATCTCTGATATCATACTTCGGTTCTCTTCCCGACCAGCTCACACGGTTAAATTCCTTTTTCCAACCGTTGTTTCCCTGTGATACAATCCCCAGTTCATCAATAATTTCATACTTAAATTCTGTCATATTATTTCCTCCTACTATTTTTATAATAGTATCCGATAAAATAAATTCCTAAACTTCAAATCCAATGTCTCTAAAACCAAATAGTTATCCGTATGGTATAATTTTTTGTTATAATATTTAAGAGGTATAGTCTTATGAAAAACGGTTTATTTTTAACTATCGAAGGATGTGACGGTTCGGGAAAAACCACTGCCTGTAAAACTGTAATTTCCCGTCTGCAACAAGAGGGATATGATGTAGTTTATACCCGTGAACCGGGTGGCAGTGAAATTGCCGAACAAATTCGCAATGTCATTTTAGATGTTAAAAATACCGCCATGGATAAGCGTTGTGAAGCATTGCTTTATGCTGCCGGAAGAAGACAACATTTAACAGAGATAATTTTGCCCGCTCTAACGGCTGGAAAAATTGTTATCTGCGATCGTTTTATCGATTCTTCATTAGCTTATCAAGGTAACGGTCGAGGAATCGGTATGGATGAAATATTTAAAATCAATGAATTCGCCATTGAAAATCATCTGCCGGATATGACTGTTTACTACTCTATTGATGCCCAAGAGGGATTAAGAAGAATTTCCGGAAGAGAAAACTTGGATCGCTTAGATGCGGAAAGTATTGATTTTCATAAAAAGGTTCAACAAGGGTATGAAATACTCTGTCAAAAATATCCGAAAAGAATAAAAGTCATCGATGCCTCTTTAAGCAAAGAAGAAGTAGCCGAAAATACTTACAAACTTATCAAAGAAAAAATTAATGAATATGTACAGTGACACTTTGAAAAAACAGCAACCGGTAGTTTATCAAATATTACAAAATGCTTTAAAACAAAACCGCCTATCACACAGTTACCTGTTTTCCGGGCCGAAAGGTTCAGGAAAGAAACAGACAGCTTTTCTTTTAGCTCAAAGTTTAGTTTGTCAAAACAAAAAAAACGGTTTTGCCTGTGAAAAATGCTCCGATTGTCTTAGAGTATCCGAAAACAATTACGCCGATTTAATCTATATTGACTGCCAAGAAAAAAATATTAAACTGCAAAACATCGAAGATATCAAACAGCGTTTCGACAAAACAGCCTTAGAAGCAGCCGGAAAAAAAATATTTATCATCAACAATTGTGAAAATATGACCGGAAAAGCCGCAAACAGCTTATTGAAATTCATCGAAGAACCGTCAAATAATTTAACCGGCATATTCTTGACCGAACAACCGGAAAATGTCTTATCAACCATTGTTTCACGCTGCCAAAACATTAATTTTCACCCATTAAGCAAACAAGATTTTTATCAATATGCTTTGCAACAAAATCTAAGAGAGTTAAATTGCCACTTAATAAGTAAATTTGTCAGTTCTCAACAAGATATTCAACAATACAAACAAAATAAATATTTTGATTTTGCTTTAAATGCCTTTTTGGAATTTATGAATGACTATCTCGACAATAATGCCGAAGCAATTATATTCTTGCAAGATAATTTTTCCAAACAAAAAAAAGGCGATGATAAGTCCTTAAAAAGCTCTATCGGTTTCTTTTTGGAAATCGGTTTAATCTTTGCCCAGGATTGTTTGACCGAATATCGTAGTAAGGATGAAGAATATGACAGTCTTTTACGAAAAGCCCGGCAAAGCAACAATTTCAACTGCAAGAATTTTCTTATAACTTTCAGCCAATGCAAAGATAATTTATCTAAAGCCGCAAATGGTCTTTTATGTATAGACCAATTACTATATAAACTAAAACAGGAGGTAAAAATATGAATGAAGAAATAAATCAACAGGAGCAACCGATCGAATTCAAATATTGCGTGTCGGTTAAATTTAAAGGTTCCAAAAAAGCTTACACTTTCGGCTGTAACGATCAAACTCTCAAATACGGCGACAAAGTTGTGGTAGAAACTGTTCGCGGTATTGAACTGGGAGAATTAATCAGCGACATTCGCGACAGCAAAGAACATAATATTTCTATCGCTTTAAAACCGATTATCCGCAAGGCCTCAATCAACGATTTACGCCAACATCAATCCAATATTGACGAAATACCGGAACTGATGCGCAAATGTCGAAAATGCATCGAAGATGTTCAATTAGACATGAACTTAATATCGGCAGAATATACTTTAGATCGAACCAAAGTTATTTTCTCTTATGTAGCCGATGAAAGAGTCGATTTCCGAGAATTGCTAAAACTATTAGCCGCAACTTTCAAATGTCGAATCGAATTACGTCAAATAGGTCCGCGCGATAAAGCTAAAATTATCGGTGGCTTGGGCTGTTGCGGTATGGAAACCTGTTGTTCCCGTTTCTTAGATGATTTTGATATTGTATCTATTAATATGGCTAAAAACCAATTGTTAGCCTTAAACACGGCTAAATTATCCGGGCAATGCGGTAAGCTGATGTGCTGCCTAAAATATGAAGATGATACTTACAAAGAATTAAGAGCCGGATTACCTAAACTCAATACAATTGTCTACTATAACAACGAAAAATTCAGAATTACTTCAATGAACATCTTAAACAACACCGTCCGCATTTCCAATAAAGAAAATGCTTTGGATTTAACCGTAGATGAATTGAAAAATATCTTGCCGGAGACAAAAGAAGAAGTCGATATCAAGGAGTAATTATGAAAAAAGAATCACGTATTTGGATAAGCTTATTGTTATTCGGCTTTTTAGGGCAATTGGCTTGGACTGTAGAAAATATGTATTTCAATGTCTTTGTTTATAATACTTTAAGCGGAGATGTTAATGTCATAGCTTCAATGGTTGCTTTAAGTGCGATAACCGCAACATTAACAACCATGTTAATGGGCAGTTTATCCGACAAATTGGGCAAAAGAAAGATCTTTATCGTATTAGGCTATTTTATTTGGGGTTTATCGGTCATCGTATTTGCCTTCTTAAATACCGATAATATTTCCGCTTTATTTCCTTATAAACAAGCAGCACTTTTAGGCGGGCAATTAGCTGTTCTAATGGACTGCATAATGACCTTCTTCGGTTCCACAGCTAACGATGCTTGTTTCAATGCTTGGCTAACCGAAACAGTGGACAACAGTAGCCGCAGCAAGTTTGAAAGTGTCATTGCAGCCTTACCATTAATTGCGATGTTGGTGATATTCGGATTATTAGATCCGCTGACTCAAAAAGGTCATTGGGATATTTTCTTTATCATCATCGGTACAGCCGTATCTTTAGGCGGCATTATAGGAATCTTCATCCTAAAAGACGAAGTAAAAGTTAAAAACAAAAACTCTTTTTTAACCAATTTAACTTACGGATTCAAACTCAAAAACATCCGTGAAAATAAAGAATTATATCTTGCTTTACTTACATCGGCAGTTTTTTCCGTTTCCACGCAGATATTCATGCCTTATATGATCATCTATATTCAGGCTTACTTACAAATAAGTAATTATGCCTTAATATTAGGAATTGTTTTGATTGTTTCTTCTCTTATTTCCGTCCTTATCGGATCAGTCATTGATAAAATAGGGGCATCGAAATTTTATATACCGGCAATTATTTTATTGACAGGCGGTTTGTTGATGATGTATTTCAGTCGAAAACCTTTAGCTGTAATCTTATCCGGTATTGTGATGATGAGTGGTAACCTGCTGGTAACTTCTCTTGTCAACGGTTCAATCCGTAATAACACGCCCAATAACCGTGCCGGTTCTGTTCAAGGCTTGAGAATGATTTTTACGGTAATGTTGCCAATGATTATCGGTCCGTTTATCGGAGCGGCGGTAATCAAAAACAGCGGTATGACTTATGAAGAATTAGGAGTAATAAAACAAGTTCCAAGTGCCAATATATGGTTAGCAGCAGCAATTTGTGCTGCCTTGATATTTATTCCTTATCATTTTTATAATCAAGCAGAAAAGCAAAAGAAAACCAAGCACAATAACTTATTGACATCTTACGGAGAAAAATTAGATGTTAATAACGTCCTACCGGAATATCCGCGTCCGCAAATGCAAAGAAAATCCTTTATAAACTTAAACGGCCTTTGGCAATATGCGATTAACCGAAGCGAAGAACTTCCGCAAGAATATGACGGTGATATTGTTGTGCCGTTTTCTCCGGAAAGCATACTTTCTCAAGTTAATAAAACTGTAACGGCTCAGGATATCCTCTGGTACAAAAAAACATTCATTTTACCGCAAAATTTCAATGAAGGTCTTGTTTATTTGCACTTTGGTGCTGTTGACCAAATTTGCCAAGTCTATCTCAACGGCAAAATGATTAAAGAACATATCGGCGGCTATTTGCCGTTTGATGTTGATATAACCGATTATTTGCAGGATGAAAACGAATTAATTGTTAAAGTTGTTGATTATACCGACAAATCATATTATTCCCGCGGGAAACAATCAAGCAAAAGAGGCGGCATCTGGTATACACCGACCAGTGGTATTTGGCAAACCGTGTGGTTGGAATCAATGCCAAAAGAACACATCCGCTCTTTAAAAATCAATATCAATTATGACAGTCAATTGCTCAATTTAATCATTTATGGTGACAGCAGCAGTTATACTGTTACAATCAAAGAAAAAAACAACATTATATTCAAAGATGATGTTGCCGGAAGCAGCAGTATCCATATTGAAAACATGCACAGTTGGTCACCGGAAGATCCATTTTTATATGATTTAATTATTACTAATGGTCAAGATGAAATAAAATCCTACTTCGGAATGCGCAAATTCTCTGTCGGATTCGATAAAGCTGGAAAGAAAAGACTCTTTTTAAACAATAAACCTTATTTTCACAAAGGCGTATTAGATCAAGGCTATTATTCGGATGGTATCTATACTCCGGCTAGTTATCAACAAATGCAGGATGATATCCAAATGTTAAAAGATATGGGATTCAATACCATTCGGAAGCATATTAAAATCGAACCTCTTTATTTCTACTACCTATGCGACAAAATGGGCATGTTGGTATGGCAAGATATGGTCAACGGCGGAGGAAAATATTCTTTCTTGACTATTGCCGCCTTACCATATGTCGGAATTGAATTTAATGACCACCATTACAATTTATTTGCCCGTAAATCTCAACAGTCTCGCGATATGTATCTCGAAGAAACAAAAGAAACTGTCGAATTATTATATAATTGCGTCTCTCTATCCTTGTGGGTACCGTTCAATGAAGGTTGGGGACAATTTGATGCCTTAAATGTAACTAAAATGATTAAATCATTGGATAACAGCCGAATTATCGATCACGCCAGCGGTTGGCACGACCAAAAAGGCGGCGATCTATGCAGCAAGCATATTTACTTCCAAGACATCAAATTTAATAAAGATGACAGAGTATGGGCATTAACAGAATACGGCGGTTATTCTCAAATGATCAAAAACCACAGTTATAACGATGCCGCTTTCGGATACAAATTGTTCAACAATCAAATTGATTTACAAAGTGCATTCTTACAGTTACACACCGAACAAATAATTCCATTAATAAAGGATGGATTAAGCGCCACTATCTACACCCAACTATCTGATGTTGAAGATGAAGTAAACGGCTTAGTAACTTATGATCGCAAAGTAGTCAAATTTGATAAAAAATTCATGAAGAAAATCAATGATCAATTGAGTTTATAAAATCAAGGCAAAGTTCCTTGATTTTTATTTGTCTAAAACAAAAGATTTCTACATCAATTTCATCTTAATCAATCATTTTTATCATAAAGGCTTTTCTTTTTTGACACCATTTAAGATGACACATTATAATTAATTAAGGAGAAAATTTAATAAAAAACGACAGTCTACATCAATATTGTGTTCATCTAACGAAGTAAACAAATATTGTAAATCTTTAAAAAATTATTATTTATGAATAACGAAAAAAAAGAAATCGCTTGGAATCCCTGGCATGGTTGTACAAAAATCAGCGAAGGATGTCGGAACTGTTATGTCTATCGACAGGATGAAATGTACGGTTCCGCCATCTCATCTAATATCTGCCGCAAAACGGCAGACTTTAATTTGCCTATAAAAAAGAAAAGAAATGGTGACTATAAAATAGAAAGTAAACAGGTAATACCAACTTGCTTTACATCCGATTTCTTTCTTAATGACGCGGATTTGTGGCGCGATGATTGTTGGAAAATGATTAAACAACGCCAGGATTGTTATTTTTATTTCTTCACCAAAAGAATTGATCGCTTTTATCAATGCATTCCCGATGACTGGCAAGACGGTTATGAAAATGTTGCTATTGGCTGCACGGTAGAAAATCAACAAGCCGCCGATTACCGTTTACCCATTTTCCTGCAAGCACCGATAAAATATCGCTTAATAATCGCCGCTCCTATCTTAGAACAAATTGATTTAACAAAATATCTCTCATCTAAAATACAAGAAGTATCTGTCGGTGGAGAATCCGGGGGAAAAGCCCGTATCTGCTATTATGATTGGATATTAAATATAAGATCACAATGCATAAAGCAGAATATCGCCTTCACTTTTCATCAAACCGGAGCTAATTTTGTTAAAGACGGAAAACACTACAATATTAGAAGGTGCTATCAAAAACAACAAGCCCGAAAAGCAAACATTGATTTTCAACCGAAATGAATAATAAAAATCTGTTTATTTTATTGTATAATAAAAATAATGGAGAAAATCAGTGAACCTAAAAACAAATGAAATCTTATATTCTGAAAATTTGAATTACCGACTGTTAAATTTCGGTGATTACTATCCCCTAAAAGAGATAATGCATGACAAAGAAATATGTCGATCGGCGGGACTGAAATATATCCAAAAAGAAAATGAATTCTCTATATTTTTTACGATTCTGTTAAATGAGAAGATGACTGTCGCCGTATGCCGAATGAACCAATTAATCGGATATTTTCACCTGAACAATTATTTATACGATGTACCGCCGTACAAAGATAAAAAATGTATCTCCTTAGGTTTTCTCATCGCAAAAGAATTTCAACATCACGGTTATGGCAGCGAAGCATTAAAATTTATAACCTCCCGATTAAAACAAGAATACGATTATTGTTTTGCCGACTGCTTTAGCGAAAATATTGCTTCCCAAAAAACTATTCTTAAAGCCGAGTATAAATATTTAGAAGATTATCAAATGTACTTTGACACCCTAAAGGAAATTAAAAATATCCAAAGCTATGTATACTGAAAAGAGGCAAACATATGAATTCCAATTATCGCCAAGCAATTATATTATTTGATCTGCTATCTCAAAATGCTCCTTTAACCTATGAACACTTTATAGATATTTTAGAAGTAACCAAAAGGACAATCCGTCAAGATATCAAAATGATCAATGACAATTATAAAAATGAATTACAAATCGAATTCAAGAAAAATATCGGTTTTTTTGTAGTTGCATCAGAAGAAAATATTAAAAAAATCATTGATGAAATGCGAACACATTACACCGATATATTTGATACCAATTTAAAATCACCGAGAAACTACCAAATAATCTTAATGTTATTATTTAAAGCCGATGATTATGTAAAAGTCGATCAATTAACATCAATGCTGTTTGTCAACAAAAGAACCATCACCAATATTTTAATGAGTGTTCGAAAACTGCTGCAACCATATCAATTACAACTGCTGACAAGACCACATTACGGTATGTATATATCGGGAAACGAAGCCAATTACCGCTTATGTAATGAAAAAGTTATTTTTGACAATATCTATCAATATGAAGACAATAATACCTATGGAAATATTTTGCCGAATATCAATAAAACCGAGTTTAAAATGATTGAACAAATAATTATCAATTATTTTATCGACAAAAATATCGAAATAGATCAATCATCTTCATTTCGATTAACTATTATGATCTTAACCTCCTATTACCGCATCATCAAAAAGCATGAAGTAGAATACAATGAACAACAATTACAATTTTTATCCCATCTAAAAAAGAAAATAAATATTTCCGAACTGATTTCCCAACTAGAAATAGCCTTAGACTTGAAATACAGTGAAAATGAGAAAGATTGGCTACTCATCTACACCTTAATTAACAGTCTGAATTTCATTGAAACTTATTACGATTATATTATTGATAATAACAGCCAACAAATTGCTGCAGGTGTCTATAATTTATTATATGACTTATCCATTATCAATGAAGCCAATTACTCTTATTATCAAAGTTATATACGAGCCAACTCCTTGCGCTTATATATAACCGCCTTATTCGGCATTTATGATAATTGTTACAGTGCATCTTCAGTTAAAGCCGTTACGCAATCTGCATTATCCAATACTATTGCTCAAAAAATAATCGCTTATGTTGAAGAACAAATGAATTTTCATTTTGGTATAACTTCTCTTTTCGATACTTCACATTTGATATATTCGATGATTCGTTCCGTAAACAATATCGGTAAAAAAGTAAATATCGCCGTCTATACACCATGGGGTAAAATCAATTCCAATTCTCTAAAAAGAAGAATTGAAAATACTTGGTTGGAAGTAATCAACAAAATCGATATAATTTCCTATAATGACTTATTTGGTAAAAAAATCGATAATTACGATTACCTACTCTACTGCAATTGTAAACTTGTTTCAACAGTATATGACAAAAAGATTAAGACCCTATTAGTCAATTATCTGTTCACAGAGGAAGACAGCAGTAATTTTTACGAGCAAATCGTTGTACCTTCTCGCATATATCATCGGGCATTTGGAAAAATTTACGAAGAAGACTATATCAAGAATTACAAATTCACCGGCTTAGCCAACTTAAAAAAACAATTGAAGCAATTCACAAACGAAAAAAGCATCATTGAGCAGATAGATAATTTGCGAATTGATTTATGTAATTTTTATTATGGTGACTTAACCATCGTTGTCTTCTGCAAAAACGCCGAACAAGCCTTCAGCAAACTGTTCTTTTTGGAATATTATGCCCGCTATAATGAGCAGAAATTCAACCGCATATTTTTCCACTGTATATCCTTGGATTACGACATGATAAAACTCAAGACAGCTGAAAAAGTTATACGTAATATTGTTGTCTATACTCTCACTTCATCGGTGGTAGCCAACAATCCGTATATAGATTTTTATGACTATTATGTTTTCAATGCTAATAACCCTATACCATCAATAAAGGAGAAATTATGAAACCGGAAAGCATTAACAAAAGCAACTTAAAAACACTTTATAAAACCAAATATATCAAGTTATACGATTTAAATTACCAAGATAATGCTCATTACTATATTGCCAGCCGAAATGATGAAGATAATTTGGCTATCAAAAAAGATGCCGATCAATTATCCGCCGAAAAGCCTAATGGTGTAGGCTGTGTTTTAATCGTCAATGATAAGTTATATTTGAATTACGAATATCGCTTACCCTTAGGACAATACACTTTATCGGTACCGGCAGGATTAATTGAAGATAATGAAGATATATTTTCAGCAGCCAAAAGAGAAATAAGAGAAGAAACCGGTTTGATCGTCCGGAAAATGGAAATGATCAATCCCTTAATGTTTTCCTCACCCGGTTTTACCGATGAAAGCAATGCTATGGTGGTTGCCTACAGCGATGACAATCACTTCACTCAAAATAACTGCGAAGAAACCGAATATTTCAACGGTTATGTTTTGCTAAGTAAAGAAGAAGCCAAACAATTATTAAAATTACCTTGTGATAAAAATAAAAATTTCTTTTCGGTCTACACCATTGTCGCCATATTATATTTTCTTAGCCTGGATAAGATAAAGTAAAAGCACTTTAGCTTGATGTAACCCCAAAAAGTTAGACCAGAAATCTAACGATTTTAGGTCGATACATGTCAAAGTGCTTTTTATTAATTAATGCTTAAACAAATGAAATCCGCGTTTTTCTTCAACAGTTTTTGACTGCATGCCTTTATAGTAATAACCCAAATCTGTGATTACTTTTTCTACCTTTTCTTCATCCAAAGGTTCTTCACTTAAAACAACTGTTTCATTTTTCTTGCGTGAAGATGTAACCTTCTTTACATCAAAATTGTTTCTGATAGCAGAATTGATATGGCTTTCGCACATTTCACAAGCCATTCCCTCAACATTAACTTTTGTTTCGATCATTTTATCATCTCCATGTTAGCCGTTGCTAACAGATAAATAATAATACCGGCTTAACCTTTAGTCAAGTTTTATGCGACAAAAATGTGACAATCCGGAACATTACCACAAAGTTGTATTCATCAAATACGATCAGTGTTTTTTCTTTTACAATAGTCCAGTTTTATAACAAGCTCATCTAAATTCATGAATTAAACAAGTTTTTAGTCCTCTGTATGAAAGTGCTTGCACACAACTTAATAATATGCTAAATTTTATTTAGATAAAAGAAGGGAGATTTATTATGCGTTATGCTACCGAAAAAATAATCATCAATCCGCAACATCCGGTTAAACAAGCCGGTCATCTTCAACAAGTAAACCCTGTTTCCAAAGTAAATGATGACTTGTCAGCCCATATTTTTGCTTTAGAAACTGAAAACAATATTTTCATTAATATCAGCTGTGATGTATTGGGCTTTACTTACGATTACACTGAAGAAATAAAAAAACAAGTAAAAAATGCCTTTGATAAAGACATTTATTTGGTTCTCAGTGCTACTCATACGCACTACAGCGGCGATACTACCGACAAAACTTATCATCAACAATTGATCGGTCAAATAGTTCAGGCAATAAAACAATTACATTTCAACGACGGTAATCTTTCTTATACCTATCGCAGTGTCCCATACGAAGAAGTCGGAACAAGCCGTATAAGCAATCACAAAGCCTTAGTAATTCTGAATCTCCTAGAAATATTTGATAATGATCAAGAAATAATAAATATCATTAATTATAATTGCCACCCAACGATTCTTTCGGCGGATAACACCGATTTCTTCTCTGCGGAATATGTCGGTTATTGTTTAAATTTGCTTAATGAAGAAAATAAATGTTTCAATACTTTCTGGCAAGGTGCTGCCGGTGATGTTTCCTGCCGTTTTACCCGTAAAGGTCAAACCTACGATGATGTAAAAGAGTTGGGAACTAAGTTATTCAACAAAATAGAACAATTAAAAAATCAGCCTGCAACTCACTATCCGCTAAACTCGTTCACATTAACTGAAAAAGTAATTCCGGTAAATATTGATCTGAATGAAATAGATTTATCGGCTTTACCAAAAAATCTGTCACCAAGAGAAATGGAAACTATCGGTTTTGGAAAAATAATGCGTCAAAAAATTCAAAATCATCAAAGAGTATTACAAAAAGAGATGATCCTGACAAAATTAGATTTAAAACATGTCAAAATCATCTTTGCTCCTAATGAGTTGTTTTCTTACTATTTAAGTTTGGTAAATGATCACAATACTATTTTGGTTTGTTATTCCAACGGTTACTCACCATATGTTACACCGATAAACGAAATGTTATTAACTTACGAAACATTCTTGGACGTCTTGGATCACCAAACAAAACAAGAATTGGTAGATACTCTTAAAAATTTTGCCGGATAAAGATTATTCTTTATCCTTTTTTCTTTTAAATAAATTTTTAAAAGAAGTATCAACTTTATTTCCGTATTCTTTGCCTTTTATAGCCATCTCTTCTTTCTCACCGATCAAAGAATTCAAACAACGGAAAGCCTTAGCCGATTGAAAAGTATTCTTATATATTTCCGTTTGATCGTTCAATAAGAAATATACCGCATCATTCGCACCGTTTTCTCTTTTCACCGTCCATTTTTCAATTTGTTCAAACGGAAGAAAATAAACCAAAGAAGTATTTTCTAAATCATAGATCAATACTCCGTTCTCATAAATATCCATCACTTTATAATCTTTAACCGCAAACAATACAATTAAATCCAGAACCAAAAAAAACACTCCCAAAATGATCGAAAATTTATTTCTCAAAACAATTAATCCTACTGAAATGATCAAACCGGTAATGGTAGCACCGATTGGTTTATAACCGATTTCTTTCATCAATTTCCCTTGTGTTTCTACTTCTTTAACATCTTTATATTCTATATTCATATATTTTCCCTCTCTACATCAATTATACTATAAATTAAAAAAATTATATATCCAATTGAATTTTGTTAATGAGAACTTTTGACAAGACCAAAGCAAACTATTGACAAGTGTTATACACTGTTATATCATACATATAACAGTCTGGAGGTGTTTATGAAGATTATTATCAGCAATAGTTGTCCTGTTCCGATATATGAACAAATTAAGGATCAGATAATCAGTCAAATAATGGCAGATGAACTCCATGAAGGAGAACCAATACCATCAATTCGAGCTCTGGCAAATGATATTAAAATAAGCGTTATGACCATAAAAAAAGCCTATGATGAATTGGAAAGTGAAGGATTTATAAAATCG
Source organism: Erysipelotrichia bacterium (assembly GCA_030525245.1). GTDB lineage: Bacteria > Bacillota_I > Bacilli_A > Erysipelotrichales > Erysipelotrichaceae > UBA1783. The sequence goes on along the minus strand of JAUNFB010000004.1, from coordinate 44,538 downwards.
ATTCAAGGGAAAGGAACCTTTGTTGCTCCCAAAAACACACAATTGGCAAGAGAAAAAGCAAACAAGGAAATAGAAGATCACATGTTTAAAATTATTGATATTGCGAACAGATTTAATATCAGCAAGGAAGAAATTTACGATTTATTTGAATTTATTTATAGGAGTGATGAACAATGAATAATGTAATAGAGATACGACAATTAAGAAAGAGATACAAAAACGAATTTGAACTGGGAGAAATAAATTTAGACATTCCCAAAGGCTATATTATTGGTCTGATCGGAGAAAATGGTGCAGGAAAAACAACCTTAATCAAATCAATATTGGATATCATTAAAATTGATAGTGGGAAAATAAAAATATTTGCCGGAGAAAATTATATGACTAAAGAAGATATCGGCGTAGTTCTCGACGGAATGTTTTTCCCGGAAATATTAAACGCAAATGACATAAACAATATCATGAAAGATATATATAAAAATTGGGACAAAAAATTGTTTTATCAACATTTAGATAAATTCAAACTGCCTCATAACAAAAAGATAAAAGATCTATCCAAAGGTATGAAAAAAAAGTTAGAAATTGCTACAGCCATTGCCCACCATCCAAAACTGCTCATTTTAGATGAACCAACAAGCGGATTGGATCCTGTTGTAAGAGATGATATATTGGAAATATTTTTAGATTTTATAAAAGATGAAGAGCATACAATTTTGCTTTCCACTCATATCACCAGCGATTTAGAGCACATAGCCGATAAAATTATATTTGTTGATAACGGTAAAATAATTCTTAATGAAAATAAAGATGAATTATTGGATAATTACGGGATCTTAAAATGTGACATCGACTCCTTTGATAAAATTGCCAAAGAAGATATCGTAAGTTACAAGAAGAATAAATATGTTTATGAAATATTAGTAAACAATAGAAACAAAATGGCTAATAAATACAAAGATTATGTTGTTGATAAATTAACACTCGATGAACTGATGGTTTTGATCATAAAGGGGGATAAACAATGTTAGGTTTAATAAAAAAGGATATTCTTATTATCAAAAGTAATTTGAAATTAATTATTGTTATGCTTTCTGTGTTTTTTATAATGTCTTTACAAAAAGATTTTGATATTTCTTTTATTCCTCCTTTCATTGTTGTTATGCTATTCATCTCTACATTCAGTTATGATGAATACAACAAATGGGACGCCTATGCCGTTACTTTACCCAATGGAAGAAAAAATGTTGTCAAAGCAAAATATTTAGCCAGTTTGATTCTGATCTTATTAGCTGTAATTATTACGATCTTATTAAACTGTTTAAGCAGCATAATCAATAATCATTGGGAATTTAACGAATTCATTTCCGGTTTGATTGGGGGAACCTTTGTAACCATTCTAATCCAGGCAATAATGTATCCATTGATCTTCAAACTAGGTATAGAAAAAGGCAGAATATGTTTATTTGCCTTAACATTTATCTTAACCGGTTTAATCACTTTGTTTTCTAAATTGGTTAAATTCCGTATCCCAATTGATTTGATAGTATTTTTCAACAATTATTGGTATATAATTCTTCCTTTGTTTCTCATCATCATACTATCGGTTTCTTATAAGATATCTGAAAAAATATATTCCACAAAGGAATTTTAGTACAGACAAATACAACAATCGATCGCAGAAACATCAAATTTTCAAAGAGATTTTATATACAAAATCACTTCTGTGAAAACAAGACACACTATAGATAATGCTTATCAATAAACCAATAATATAATTTTTATGAAAGCCGCAATAGCGGCTTTTTGAGGAACAACAAGTCAGTCTAATCTAACCAACATAATCTCTTTCTTTATATAAAATTATACCAATCGTTAAAGAATAAACTAAAATGAACTATCTTTTATTTTTCTGTATTAACACAATTAATATGTTATAATTTTGTTAGGGAGATTAAATGTATGAACAAATATATTTTAGGATTATTTATCAGCTTAGTCGCGATTATTTATACTATTTATCGTTACAAAAAACAAAACGAATTATTGAGCACTATAAAATTGAATCAATATCAACAATTACCGATGTTTTCTCATTATTTCGGATTAATAGTAATTTTGGCAGTATTTTCTCTGTTTTGCCTATACATCGGCATAAAAGAAGATAATTATGCTTTAACTGTCGTATCTATAGGAATATTCGTCGAATGCATTTGTGAAACTGTATATAACCGAAAATTTATGATTTTCTACTATAACGATAGTCGTTGTATAATAGATGGTAAACAAATTCAATATAATAACATTAAAAGATGTTATCGAAAGAGTTCATTGCCTTTATCTAAAGTAACTGTCGAATTATACAACGGTGAGAAGAAAACGGTTTATCCTTACGCCTTGGCAATACTTAATGATAAAGTTAAATAAATATTTAATTCTAACAAATTAAAAATTTTTATAATATTCCTTTATTAAAATGGAAACGATGAATCCCTTCACTTTTGAAAGGATTCTTTTTTTTAACGGATAAACCCATATGTTTAACAAATATGTATTCCTCATTACATATATCCGATAACAATAGAATGACCAAATTCTATATTATCCTTTTCAATCATTGAGACAAGTATTCTTTTTCAAGTGTAACAACATTTGACAGTTCGATTATCGTCCAAGAAATTCACCTTTATGTCTGAAGCTGCCTAATGGAATTAAAATTTAGAAGATAATCGTTGTGTCAATTTTATTAAGTCATTTCGTTTGGAAGACTTAACGGTATGATATAAATATCAACATTTGCTGACAAAAAAAGACACCCTTTTGAGAAAGGGCATCCTTTTATTATCAACTGTTTATGTGTTTATAAACCGTTTTTAGTTAACATATCCAAGAAATTTTCAACACCGTTCTGCGTGGTTAATTGACTTGTTAATTCACCGCCACGTAAATCGGCAATTTCTCGATAGATTTTAGCATCATCTTCAGTAACAGCAATTGATTTTGTAACCATTACATATTTAGTCCCAACAATCGGAGCTGCATTTCCAACATTAACGCGTTTAACTTCTACTCCTGATTTGATGACTGCTAAAGCATCACTAGGGAACTTGCAAATGACAAACATTGTTTCATCAGGATGTTCCTTAGCGTATCGGATAGTTTCATCAATCGTATACACCAAAACAGTATTTCCGCGTGCAGCCATTGGTAACGCAATTTTTTGAATTGGATCGGCAGCTACTTTATCATTGCAAACAATAATTTTATCGGCACCGATATTATTCATCCAGGTTACAGCGACCTGTCCGTGAATAAGCCGATTATCTATCCTTAAATGAGTGATCATAGATTATGCCATCCAGCCTAATGCACCTAAAATGAATGTCACAACGAACAATGTCATGATAACAAATAACGGTGATTTTTTCTTTGATTTAATTAACCAGTAGCAAGCGAATGTTAATAGTAATGGTACGATGTTCGGGAAAATTGCATCCAATACCTGTTGTAAAGTCTTAGCAGCAACAGTATTTTCACCAATTGTTAAGTCTTTACCTAATTTAACAACTAACTTCTTACCGATCATGCTCGGAATAAATCCACCCATTACGGTAACGCCTAATACGCTGGCACCAACTTGTAATTTATCAAGTTTACCTGCACCTTGTACATCATTAATAACGTTAACACCTTGTTTATATCCGTAATTGAACAAAGGCCAACGGATGAGGAATAATACTAATAAAGGTAATGTAGAAGCCAAGATTGCACCAATTGCATTTCCTTCATTTGCTAAACCTGCAGCAATAATATTGAACGGTGGAGTAACCAATACAGCTTGGATTGTATCACCGATACCTGCTAAAGGTCCCATCAAAGCGACTTTCAAACTGTCGCCTGTTTCATATTGATATGCTTCTTCCAAAGCAATGTCAGCACCGAGAATCAATGCACTTGCACCCGGGTGAGTGTTATAGAATTGCATATGTCTTTCCAAATGACGGCAACGTTCTTCGTTATCAGAATATAATTCTTTAATTACAGGAACCATTGCATATGCATAACCTGCTGCTTGCATCTTTTCATAGTTCCAGCACCATTGTAATGCCCAGTTATGACGATTGATTGCACTCTTAAGAGCCTTTTGACTTAATTTAGCGTTAGTAGCAGACATTATTGTGCACCTCCTTCTTGTTGTTTAAGAACAAAGTTTGCGGCAACTAAACCTACAAGAGCTAAAGGTAATGTTCCCATATTTGCATATGAATAGAGTAAGAAACCAACGATGAAGAATGGCCACATCTTCTTTAAATCCATATAAGATAACAATAATGCAAAACCTACTGCCGGTAAAGCACCACCAACACATGCTAATCCTTTGCGGATCCAGTCTACTGAGTTAGCGAAATCTGTTAAGACAACGATATTGTCAATTAAGATAATGCCTAAGAATACAGGAATTGCTCTTGATAAAATCCAAGGTAATGTTCCTAATAAAGTATAAGTTTCAAACTTACCGATATTATTTTCAGCTAAAGCTTTATCTCCTAAATGTTGGAATACAGTAGTTGAAGAACGTCCTAATACGTCCATTTGAGTCATCAACAAAGCGATACCTTGAGCTACAACGATACCTGATTCAACGTTAGCAGATCTGCTTCCTACGATTGTTCCGAAAATTGATCCAGTGATATAATCAGGAATTGTTGCACCACCGAAAGTGTAGAAACCGATACTGTTAACTAACATAACAGATCCAACTTGTAAACCAGTCCCTATATCTCCGATACATAAACCTGTTAATAAACCTGTGATAATCGGAGTACGAACTCCAAGTCCAGATAAATTCAAACACATAGATATACCAGACCAAAGACCTAATATTATACCTAATAATACATTGCTCATATAAATGAACCTCCCTTGACATTAATATATACTATTTTTGCCAAATGCGCAAGCGCTTCCAACACAATTTCACATATTTTTTTGACTTTTTTACAAAATTTGTCTTATTCGACTATTATAAGTTATAATTAATTACAGAAGAGGTATTAACTATGCAACTAAAAATCTTTAAAAAAGCTACCGCATTCTTAGCCATAATAATTGTTTTCACATTATGCTTTATTATCGGTCTGATTTTATATCGTGACACATTAGGTGAAAAAATTTATACGATATGCATTATTTATTTTATAATTTCTATAATTGTTACCTTCCTTTATGTCGATTATGATTTACACGCTGCGCAAAGAATTGTAGAAAAGAAAGTCCGCAACAATCAAATAGCACTTGCTTGCATCACTTCCGGTCAGGTAGAACGCTCTATCCGTGACAGTCGTTTTTTCAAACAAGTACTGTGGAAATTAGAAATCAAAGTTTACGATCGAAATTTAAACTGTTTCACAACTAAATGTATCGAAAAGTTTTCGATCCAACAAACAAAAATTCCGCAAGGCAATGTCTATGTTACCTACGATCCGATTAAACCGGATGAAATATTTATTATTCCAACCATAATGATTCAAATGACACCTTCTCTAGCACCGCTTGTGCAAAAGTACGAAAATAATTTGAAAATCAATTATCTGCATTGTTACTATAATCACGGTTTGATTCTGCAAACATACAAAGAGGTATTAAAAGAACAAGATAAGAAATAAAAGCAACCGAATCTCTGACTTTTCAGAGATTTTTTAAATTAATAAAAAGATATATTTCATCATCAAATAAAATGATATAATGAAATCGACAATATCTGTAAGCCTTATCACCAAGGCACATTCCATCGGAAAGGAGAATATGAAATGAATGTAATCAAAGAATATTTCGATACATTAATCGCAAATATTGACAGAGTTTACGACAGCCAAAAGCATAATGTTGTCAAAGCTGCAAACATGATGGCAGAATGTATGGAACAAGGAGGAGTTATCCAATTGTTCGGTACCGAGCAAGGAATCGAATTCTGCAACGAATTAAATTACCGTGCCGGCGGTATCGCCTACTTCCACAATTACTCACTTAATCATCTTTTAATGCACAATATCATTACCAAGGAAGATGTCTATGTTACCAAAAAAGCCTATCAAGATGCAAGTCTTATCGACAAAATGGAAGAGATGTATCAACTCGACAACCGCGATATGTATTGTCTGATCTCCCAAAGCGGCAATGAGCCGCTAATCATCGAATTAGCTAAAAAAGCAAAAGAGAGAGGTCAAAAAATCATTGCTGTTGTCAACAAACAATCTTACGATAAAAACAACGGAAAACTCTTAGATTATGCTGACATGTATTTAGACATTGACAGTGCCGATCCGGATTTGGCTTTAAATATCAACGGTGTGAAGTGTTGTCAAACCGGCACAACTGTTGCCAACATATTAGCTCAAATGATTCATGCCGAAATTTATCGTTATTATGTTAATAAATTCGGTAAAGCACCGGTATTACTTTCAGCTAATATCAATCAAGCCGATATTCATAACAATGCACTTACCGATCCGTACGAAAGGAGAATCAGATAATGGTCAACTCTTTAATCTTTAAAAACGAAACAGAAAAACTGTTGAATTACCTTTATGAGAGCCAAAAGGATAATATTGAAGCAGCAGCCCAAACAATGGCAGAATGCATTGAAAAAGGCGGTGTTATTCATGTCTTCGGTTCAGGACATTCAACCGGATGTGCCATTGACTTAGCAGGCAGAATCGGTTCTTTGGTTCCTATTCATATCTGTGAACCTGCCGACTGTGTAATCTTCCGGAAAGTCTCTTTTGAAGAATTCACGGATCATACAAATGTATTTGAAAGAAAACCGGGTGTTGCTCAATTTATTTACAACCTTTATAACATTAAGCCAAATGACATCTTCTTTGTTCTTTCCAATTCCGGAATTAACGGTATCGGTATCGACTTCGCCGCTTCCGCAAAAGAACACGGACATAAAGTAATTGTAATAACTTCCATGAAGCACACTTTAGCCGAAAACTCACGTCATCCAAGCGGTAAAAAGCTCTATATGTTGGGTGATATTGTTTTAGATAATTGCGGTCCACACGGTGATGCCCTGTTAGAAACTGACGACATAGAAAAAGTAACAGCTGTATCTTCAATTTGTAACAACGCTATTATGCAATCGGCATCAGCAAGAACCATTGAAATTTTACAACAGCACAACTATGTACCACCGGTATTAAACTGTGATGAAAATCACGATAAAAATCTTAAAGACAAATATAAAGGGAGGATCTAATAATGAATTTTGAATATGAAGGAAAAATTATCGCTTGCATTCAACAAGCAATCGATAAAAATGCCGATACTATAAAACTTTTAGCACAGAAATTTGCCGAAAACATCGAAAACGATAAAGTAATCCATACTTTCGGAACGGGCCATTCTCATATGTTAGGGATAGAATTATTTGCCAGAGCCGGCGGTTTAGGCAATGTAAATGCAATACTAGATCCGGATGTGTTGACATCCAACGGAGCTCAAAGAAGCTGCGCCTTAGAAAAATTAAGCGGATTAGCCGACATCATTTTTGATAGTTATAAAATTGAAAAAGGTGATATCATGTTGATCACTTCCAATTCCGGAAGAAATGCCGTACCGATCGAAATGGCTATGCGTTGCCAAAAAGAAGGTATTTATTGTGTTGCTTTAACCAATGTACAACAGTCAAAAAACGCAACCAGCCGTCATCCAAGCGGTAAAAGACTATTCGAATGCGTTGATTGCGTAATCGATAGTTGCCTACCGAGCGGCGATGCCACCCTAGATATCAATGGTATTAAAACCGGTCCGGCCAGTTCTATAGTGACAATGACTTTAATGAATACTATTGTTTCTGAAGCCATTAAATTAGTTGTGTCTCACGGTAAAAAGCCGTATGTATTCCAATCACAAAATGTTGACGGATTTGATAATGATGCTATTTATAAACACTTTGAAGGTCGCGTAAAACATTTCTAAACCAATAAAAACCGATGCTCAATCGGTTTTTTACATGCCTCAATCAAAAAAAGGAAGTACTGTAATTCAAGTACTTCCTTTAAAATTAACCAATTCTTTTTTCTTTCGGATGCGGATTGTATAAAGGTGTTTCACTCTTACGATCAAATACCTTCTTACCTTCCACATAAGTAGCCATAGCCTTGTAATCATCCGAAATTACAACCAAGTCGGCATCTTTACCGATTTTAATTGATCCCTTACTGTCTCCAAAGCCATAGAATGTGCAAGCATTCAAACTTGACATTTTAATTACTTCCTCTAAAGGCATATGCAGTTTTTCAACCAAATTACTGATGCCGTACAGAACAGATTTTGTTGAGCCGCATAGCCTTCCGTCATCATCTTTTAAGAAGCCTTCCGGAGTAACATTTTCTGCTACCTCACCACCGACATCATACCTGCCTACAGGAGCTCCGGCCATTGATACCGAATCGGAAATCATCATAAATTTATCGTGTGACTTTGTTTTAAACATCAAATGCAACCATTCCAAACAATTATGCAAACCGTCACATATTACTTCGCATTGTACGCGATCGTCATCAAGCATAACTCCCAAGCCACCAATATCACGGTGATGAATACCGACCATAACATTAGAAGTATGAGTTGCCACACGATAACCGTCATCTACTGCTTTTCTGGCACCCTGCATTTTTAAATCGCTGTGAGCAAAAGCCATGGTCACACCTTTAGATAAAAAGTACTGAGCAGCTTTATCTGAATCAGGTATTTCCGGAGCCATAGCCACCAATCTAAGTAAGCCCTGCGAATCATTCCACATGCTTTCGACATGCTGCATATCAATAGAAGGATGCGGCTCAGGACGACCGTTTTCGCCAACGCGTGACAAATAAGGTCCCTCGGAATGAATTCCTAAAACTCTTGCACCGTTCCCATTTCCTTCTTTAGCCACTTCAGCAACCTGCTTAATTGTTCCATCCGTTGTCGGAAAAACGCAGGTTACACCCTCATAAGCTAAAGCGTGTAAGTAACCACGGACATTTTCTCTGATTTTTTCCTCATCATTGTTATAAGTTTGATCTAACGAATATCCGAATGTTCCATGGTTATGTGTGTCAAAAATACCCGGAATAATACGGTTATTGCCATAATCTTCATATTCCGCAACTTCCGCATTATCGTCTAAATATCCGACAATTTTACTGCCGTCAATAACCAAATATCCCGACTTTATGCCATCTTCAAAATAAATACACGATGATTTAATAAATTTCATATTAGAAAATACCTACAGCTGCTCCTAAGATTGAGAATGCTAAGATACCGAAAATAATAGCAATAGGTTTAACTTTCTTACGAACTAACGCAATAATAACAAATACCAATACAAGCTTCAACATACCAGGCATGATACCGTCAAAGATATCTTGAACAACCATTTCCGTACCGGCACCCATAGGGATTACAAGCGGTGTACTGATATCAACCATGCTTGATACAAGTGAACCAACCATAATTAAACCCATGATACAAGCTGCATCTGATAATGAACCGATAACACCTGACTTAAATACTTTAGCGATAGCATCGGTACCAACAGTATAACCTAAGTTCAATAATAACCATTTTGTTGTTAAGAAACAGCCACCATAGATAAGAATGAACATAAATACACCTAATGGGTTACCTTGTTCAGCCAATGAAATACCTACACCGGCAGCAATAACACGAATACAGTTAAAGAAGATTGAATCACCGATAGCTGCCAAAGGGCCCATCAATGATGTTTTAATATTAGTGATGAATTCTCCAGGTAATGCATCCGGATCTTTTGATCTTTCTCTTTCCAAAGCATATGAGATACCAAATACAAGTCCTGCTGCTGCAGCATGAGTATTAAAGAATTCTGTATTACGAACAAATGCTTCTTTTTGTAATTCTTCATTTCCGGCATATACTTCATTGATTACCGGTAACATTGAATAAGCATATGTGTTACCTTCCATTTTAACCATTGTGAAGTCAGCCCACATATGACCTGATCTCCAGAAAATTTCTCTTAAATTTTTCTTTTCAATTGGAGTTAATTCTTTTTTAGTAGCCATTAGAACAAATCCTCCTCATCTTTTGCTTCAACCTTTGTACCGGCACTTGTAATAATCTTGTGGTCCATAATAAAGTAGAAAATTGCGATTGCCAAAGCAAAGATAGCAATAGCAATTGTCGGAAGACCCATAAATTCTGCCATTGCGAAACCAACAAAGAAGAATACTCCTAATTTCGGTGACCAAATCATAGAAGTCAAGATACCGAATCCGACTGCAGTCAACATACCGCTTGATACGCCTAAACCGTTTAATAACCATTCCGGCATACTTCCGGTCAATACATCCAACTTACCTACACCTAAATAAATAACTAAGAATAATACGATTGTTCTTGGTAAAGGTGCAACAACTAACATATAAATCCAGTGAATGAAAGTATATTTTTTCTGATTGTTTTCAGCGGCTTGTTTTTCATAAACACCTAATAAAGCAACACCGATTGGACTTGTCAATCTGTTTACATAATCCAATAATGTTCCGATAGGAACTGCCAATGCCAATGCGGCATCCATATTAGCACCTTGAGTGATAACCCAAGTTACCGGGAATACAGTTCCGAAGCAAGCATCTGAAGCTTGTACACCACCGATTGATGATATACCCATGTAAAGAGCTTCTAATTTTGCACCCATAATAAGTCCGGTATGCATATCGCCTAATAATAATCCGGTTAACCAGCCAAAGAATAGTGGTCTCCAGGTTGCGTCCCATGCAAAGAAATTGTCTAACAAACACCAGAAGTAGTTAGCAATAGCAAGGGTCATTGCAGTTTGAAACATGCTCATAAATAATTATTCTCCTCCCTTTTTATTTAAGAACACTTGCTAATGATACTTTCGTATCAGTAGTCAAGATTCTGCATTCACATTCAATTCCGGTAGCGATAATCTTTTTAAAGATTTCTACCTCTTCATCATTCGCATAAAGACAGCTGGTAAATTCTCTTCTGTTTGCCTTATCAAAGCCAACACGACCGAAATTACCAACATTAACATATGGAATAGACTTGACATTTTCCACAATCTTCAAGCAATCTTTTGGATTGTCCACAACAACAAAGATAGATAAACTAGCAGCACGCGGATCATTTAATGTTTTGATCGCATCATCAACTGTTTTAATTACTACTTTCATACCTTGCGGAGCAGCCATTTTCAATGAAGCCTTAACTAAATCATTGTTAGCGGCAGCATCATTGGCAACAACTATCGCATTAACATTAAGTTGTCTTGCCCATTGATTAGCAACTTGACCGTGAATAAGTCTTTCATCAATTCTCAATAATTTAATCATATAAATTCCTTTCTAAAACAACTCATCATTATCTTCTATGATCTGCTGTTTAAGTTCCACATATTTAATGCTTTCTTTTGACTGTTCAATAACATCCAAAATTTCCTCTTTGGTAAGCACACTGTCTCTAAGCATTATTTCCATAACTAAAGCCAAATTATAACCGGCAATAAGTTGAATGTTTTTCTCGGTAGAAGCAACCTGTCTGAATACTTCCTGACAAACACTGCCACCATAAATATCACAGAATATCACCAATTGGTCGAAATCACCGATTTCTGCCAATTTTTCTCTAACCGATACATCAATACTTTTTTCATCAATAAAAGCATTAATTGTATACACGTTTTCTTTACCACCAACCATAATACGTAAAAAACTTTCCGTTCCCTTCGCAAATTTTCCGTGGCTTGCAAATAAATATTTAACCATATGCTTTTTTCCTCATTTCTATTGTAAAATATTATTAAACGATTTCAGCGCATTTTATTGCACTATCACTTAGCGTTTTGTTGCGCCAAAAGAACGATATTTAATGATATGTTATTAGGTATGAAGAACATTGATATTTTAAATTCCAAAATCAGTATAGTTTTAATCAATCTTTCCTTACCCGTACTGCTATGTGGGGTAATTCAACAATTATACAATATGACAGATTTAATAATTGTCGGGCATTTTGTTGATGGTGAAGGTATTGCGATAGTCGGCAGTTCGGCAGCACTTCTTTATACCTTAATAACCAATTTTGCCGGCGGTATGATTGTTGGTCCCATGGTCGTAATCGGCAAATGTTATGGTCAGCACAATGAAGAACGCACCAAAAAAGCCATCTGTTCTTCCTACCTGTTAATAGGTTTAATGGCTTTGGTTTTTACCTTGATATACTTAATTGCCGCTCCGTTATTATTAAAATCCGTCAACATTCCCGATACTTTATTCAATGACAGCACTGTCTATTTGAGATTATATTCTTTAGGCTATATCTTTTATTTTATTTTTCTTTTATCCACCAGCATCCTGAGAGTGCTCGGTTTAGCTAAGCTTCCGACCACATTAATTATTTCTTCTTTCATTTTGAACATTATCTTAGATATAATATTTATTATTATTTATCCCTTAGGATATAAAGGGGTTTGTTGCAGTTATATCTTAACTCAAGTCATCAGTGCCGTTATAGCCTTAAAAGCTGTATGGAATCATCAGAATATCAATCTTCGGGATTTCAAGGCCGATCAAAGCTGCATAAAAGAAATTATTAAAACCGGCTTGCCTGCCGGATTAGGTTCTTTTGCCTTTGCTTTAACCAATAATTATATTCAAAGTTACATCAACCTACTCAATGATGACTGGATTAGCGGTTTTGCGATTTACACTAAATTAGAAAATACCTTTTGGGTCATCATGACTTGTCTCATGTCGGCTACAACAACTTTTGTATCCCAAAATTACGGAGCTAAACAATACAAGCGTGTTTTCTCCGGAGTAAAAGTTGCCCTATTTATCTCTTATTTGGCAACTTTCACGGTAAGTGCGGTAATATTCTTCGGCAGTGATATATTATCCGAACTATTCATCAACAATATAGCCATCAGTTCCAAAGCTGCTCAAATAATGCGTTTTATGGCACCGACCTATTTCCTTTATACCGCTATAGAAATATTCTCGGCACTATTTCAAAGTACCAATCATCCGGCTTGCACATTAAACATTAATTTAGTCTCTGTCTGCCTTGTTCGGTATCTATGGCTGTCACAAATCGCCTCAACAAACTTAAATTATCAAACAATCAGTCTATGTTGGCCGGTAAGTTGGATATTAACATCCTCAGCTTACATAATTTACTACTTATATCTCAAAAAGAAAGAATATTCTAAACTTTCGGCTTAGCGTATTTATAAGCCGTTAAAATACCACATAACATATCCGCTCCGGAACAATGTCCTATTTTCAACATTTTCTTCGCATATTGTTCTAATATATCTTCTTGAGAAAATAATGCTTGTAGTAAGTTTTTGGTAACTTCGTTGCACATTCCTTGTGCCGAATTTTCCAATAAAGTTAAACTTATCTTATTAGTCTTGTTTTTACACAAATGAACAAAATCGGAGTACTCTTTGATTTTATTGGCTGTATTTTTATTTTCATATATATCCTTCATTAAATCACATAACATAACGCCGGCTAAAAAATCATCACAGCTTGGAGTTAAACCATAACCAAATCCGCATATATCAACGGATTTCTTTTTTAATTGCGTCTTTTGACCGTATTGATAGTAATTTAACCAGTCATTTATCTCGTCAACTATATACTCATATCCCTTTGTTAATGAATAATTATGCGGATATAAAACCGTAGCGATTCCTTCAATTTCACGATTACTAAGCAATAATCTTTCCAGCTTTAAAAAATTATCCGCAATTTTCTTCACGGTTGAACGATAATTCAAGCATAAAAAAGGATCATATATAACCAATTCATCAAACAAACAGATTAAGCTACCGCTAAGATATATTCCCCTCTCATTAATTGTAATTTCATCATCGACAACAGGGATAACAGTAATTTTTTCACCGGCTATACTGAAGGGTTGAATTTTTTCACTTGAATTTAATACAGTAATTATTTTATCATTGCTTAAAACATTAAAAGAATTGGAAAAAGAAGAGATAACTTTTCCCCTTATTTCTTGTTGCTTCAATATTTCTTGATATAACAACTTACACAATTTAACCATAACTTCTCCTACCTAAAAGTCAATTGTTTTCAAAAACAATTGACAACAAACTATAAATTATACAAAAGCATTCGCTAACATACTTATTATCAAGGAGACAATTAAAGCCACGGGCGTAGTTTTTTTCAAGACTTCACCTTCACTTCCGGCTATTCCAACCGTAGTTGTTGCTAATGTTATATTACTCGGACTGGTAACTCCGCCAATTGCCGCACCTGATGTTTGAGCAGCTAAAATAATATCTTCGTTCAAACCTAACATTTGCGCGGTAATCTGTTGAAATTTACCAAAAAGTATATTTGATGACATATTTGAACCGGTAATAAAGGCCCCGATCAAACCGATAAAAGGTGTCAAATACGGATATTTTTCCTTAAATATTTTAGCCGTTGTTTCAGCCAAAACCGTAGTTTGTCCGGTACCGGACATGATCTTAGACATCATAAGCAAAGAAGATACCGTAATAACCGAAGGCAATACTTTTCGAAGAATTGTCTTAATAATTGTTTTATATCCGCATCGAACAATATATTGCTTTTTTCGATAATAGATATAACTGATAATTGCTGATAAAAGCAGAAAAACCGAAGGATGAGTGAAAATACTGATCGGAGAATAATTATTGATCGCTTCATTCTTAAATCCATAACCGGTCAATGTTGCCGGAAAAGAAATACTGATTTTAATAATCGATAAAAAATTATTTACCGGTTTGATCAGCAAACAAACAAATGTTATAAGCGTTAGAACAATATACGGAAACAGTGAATCAATAAAAGTCATCGAACAATTTTCTTTTTCCTCTGTGTTTTTCCTATCCATTATCTTACTGTCTTCAATTCTCCATAAAGAATTATACATCTTCATCCTACTCAATAATGTTATTGTCAGAAGAGAAAACGTAGTAGGTAAAAAAGCCGCAACAGTCGTATTAAACTGTCCACATATAATTTGACCGATTGATTGAGACAAAACCATTACCAAGATTGCCAACCAACCCTTTTTCAAAGCTCTCGTTCTTCCGTATAACCAACAAATGACCAAACACCCGGCAAGATTAACTACAACTAAAAATAAAGTTGAACAATATGACAGCTGATAAAACTCTGTCGAATTAACACTTATCCCGACAGTTTGAACCAAACTGTCCCAAGCCGCCGCTAACGTACCATAGGTATTAGCCCAAGCATAACCGATTATCGATATAACTACCGCATAAACAGGCTTAACCCCTATTCCTCGCAAGAGTGGGGCACCAACAACAATCGGTACACCAAAACCTGTTATACCCTGCAAATAACTCGTAAATACGCAACCAATAAGCAATATTTGAATCAACTCATTGGAACTGATTTTATTAATCCCCTGTTTAAATGCTACTGTTATTTTAGCCTCGGCAGTTACCTCATATAAGGAAACAGCCGATAAAATAACCATAAGTATTGATAAGCCATTCCATAAACCTTTTCCCGCTTCAATAAAGACTGTCGATAATGATGCTTTAAACATAAACAGTGCCGATAACACTGTCAATAACAAGCTGATCATTGCTGCCTTAGTTGCAGAATAGTGCAAGAATATCAGCATTATAATCAGCATTGCTATTGGAATAAAAGCACTTAATAGTAAAGTTAAACTATCCGGCATAATTATTTATCAATATATTCTTCAACAAACTTCTTCAAAGCTTGTTTAAAAATATCCATCGGTGGGTTTACAATACCTGCTCCGACTTGACCGATACCGGCCTTTTTATGTGCCATTCCGGTATTAATAACCGGTAATATGCCGCTGCTGACAATCTTGCGGATATCAAAGCCGCAAGGAACACCAACAAAATTCATATTCGGCATCGGCAAATTATAATTCTGTGCCACTGTAATTTCCGCCATGGAATCGGTATATTCCATCGCTTTGGCTACCGAACCGGCACCGACAAAATTTACAACTGCCGGAGAACAACCCATAGCACAACCACCTATACCGATACACTCTGTAATCGAACTGTCTCCCATATCCGGATTAGCATCTTCCTCACTATATCCCGGGAAATATAAACCTACAGGTTTTAAACACGGAGCAGTAAACCATTCATCCCCTAAGGAACTGACATTCAAACCAAAATCGACTCCATTTCTGCTTAAAGCCGTAACTACAGTACTCATCGGGATATTGCGAGCTTTATCCATAATTGATTTGGAAGCAGCCATAGCCAAATTCAAGAAGAATTGGTCGTTTTTCTTAACCAAAAACTCCACAATTTCTTTTCCATGAGGATTATCAACGATCACTTCAGTCAATTCAGAACAAATAGTCTTATAAAATATCAGACTGGCAGCAACATTTCTTTGATGCATCTCATCACCCATAGCCAAAGCCTGTGCCATAATATTTTTTAAATTTACTCCGCCTGTTTTTTGAATTGCTTCATTCAATGCCGGAGCAAAAACGTCTTCTAACCAATGTAATTTACTAATAACTTTGGGACCATTTGCTCCAAAACGCATAACCTCACCGATACCCTCGTTGATTGTGCAGTAAGCATAATTACCGTAAGTCTCATTAACCACTTCAAATACAGGCATTGAAGAAGTTATTATTCCAGTCATCGGTCCAACTGCCGAATGATGATGATTACAATCAAATTCTATTTCACCGTTTGCTATTTGCTTCTCCGCATCGGCTTTATCTTTTGCCCATCCTTCATAAATCATTGCTCCGACAACAGCACCCTGCATCGGCCCACACATATCTTTATATTCGACAGGAGGTCCGGCATGTAAAATTAAGCGTTCTTTCAATCCGGGTACAACATATTTTGCCTGCTTTATTCCTTTTAAAACCGGCTGCCCGGACATAATAATATTCACAGCCTTCTCATTAGCCTTATTTATTTCTTCCGCATGCAATTCGCATTTGAATAATAAATCTACCATTTTCGTATCACCGGAAGCCGGCGGTAACCAATCTGTGTCTAAAACTTTTCCGTTTTCTTTTTTTATTCCTTCCGTAAAAGATTTCAATCCAATATTAATAACATTTACTTCATTATTAATTAACTCATTAGCCTTCATTTTTAGCCTCCGATAATTTATTAAATATATATTCACATAACTTTGCTGCTTGATAATTGCTTTGAGCAACATATACACCGGCATCACGCAATATCTCAACTTGTTTTGAATATATTTGATAGTCTTTTTGCGTGCCGCAAACGGAAGCCACAACAATTGCCTTCGTCGTTGATTTTTCATTAATTGCTTCGGCTATAGCTTTTGCAGGATCATCACAAGAACCGTAACCGATCACACAATCAGTCAAGACAATCGCTACTTCTTCATCAGAAATCTCCGCTTCCAATCTCTTACATTTGATCGTCGGATCAATCATCGGATGAGGTTTACCGACTGTAAATTCATCATCGCCGATGTCCAAAAAAGTATTTAATCGTGATTTTTTAACATCTTCCAATTTTTCTACACCTTTTAGTGGCGTATTAGATAAAATCGGTGAAACATATTTTTTGATTTCAGCCATTGCTTCATAGCACAAACTCCCACCGGAATAAATAGCGCGTAAATACTTTTGTGACGGCAACAAATTAGCTATTTCTTTATTTAACTTGTTAAAATCTATACCGGAAAACAATTCATATTCTACTTCTTTACCGGTTGCTAAGCGATAAGCTTCCATAGCTGTTTCTTCCAATGATTTACCATAATAACCGCCTGCTTGAACAATCTCACTGTAATCATCTTCTCCCGCAAAATTAACCACAACCGGTTTTTCGGTAGACTTGATAAATTCGATTATTTTTTTCAAAACAGATTTACACGGCGGCTTAGATACAATCAATATAACCTTGCTGTTGGGATCATTTTTAATAATCTCCAAACAATCCATCATTGTAATTCCGTTGATTTCTTCTTTAGGATCTCGTCCTCCGGTTCCGAATGCCTGAGTTATGCCGCATCCATATCGATCTAAAAGACTTGTTACTTCTTGAATTCCGGTACCGGATGCTCCGACAACTCCGATCGGACCTTTTCCGACCCTATTAGCAAAAGCCAAAGGTACACCATTAATAATAGAACTGCCACAATCCGGCCCCATCACAATCAATTGTTTTTGATGTGCCAATTGTTTTAAAGCTAATTCATCTTCAACACTGATATTATCCGAATAAAGCATAATGTTTAATCCGTTATTTAATCCCTTAACCGCCTCATACTTAGCATAATCACCGGCACAAGAAATCAACAAAACATTAGCCTCTTTATCCACTTGTAAAGCAGCCTCTAATGTTTTGATTTTATTGTCTTTATCTGTTTTTTCCGCTTTATTGACTGAACTTAACATTTCATTTGCCTTTGAAAGAGCCTTTTGTAATGCCTCTTCATTCTCTGCTCTGACGGAAATAACCAAATCATCGCTTAAAGCGTTGCATACTTTTTCATTGCTTAAATTACTTTTCTCAAATAAATCTTTATTTCTCTCTGTTGCCATCATCGCAGCAGCTTCAATAACTCCGTTAATTTTGGCAACCTCTGCCGATATTTTCATTAAAAACACCGAATCACGGTAAGTATTGCTTAAAATAATCGTATCAAGACAACTCATAAATAAAATATCCTCATTTCTCTAAAACGGTTTTTCAACCTGTTTTAATATTTGCCAATCACGACAAACAATTTTCCCATTAATCATTGTCATAACGGCTTTACCTCGCATCTTCTCTCCTTCATAAGGATTGTTCTTTCCTTTACTCTTAAATCTGTTTAAATCAACCGTCCATTCGATATGCGGATCAATTACCGTGATATCCGCATCTTTACCTATCGATAATGTTCCGCGATCATTAAGGCGCATTATCCTTGCCGGATTGCAGGTTAAACAGGCAATAATATATGAATAATCGGCATAACCCTCTCTTACCAAATCCAACGCTAACGGTAAGGTAGTCTCAAAACCGGCTAATCCAAACAGATTAGTCGCCGTCAAGCCACCTTGTAATTCACTTTCCGCATACGGGCAATGATCAGTCGCAATAACATCTATCAAATGCTTTCTTATGCCTTCTCTGATGCCTAACATATCGTGTTCATCTCTAAATGGCGGTTTGACCTTCGCCAATACACCTTTTCTCTTAACAATTTCCTCGGTACGAGAAAACTGATGCGGTATTACTTCACAAGTAAAATCAACATTCCTGTTACGGAAGAATTCCACTAATTTAATTGATCTCTCCGAACCCAAATGAGCAATATGAATATGACCTTGAATTTCTTCCTGAATAATTAAATCACGAGCAATCTCAATATCTTCGGCAACGGAAGATATACCCGGAAGCCCCATTTCTTCTGACAACTTGCCGGCATTTACTACTCCCTTACCGGTATAAGCCTTATCTTCACAATGCAAATCAACAACCAAGTCAACTTCCTTAGTCGCTTTTAAAATATCTCGCATCATGGTTGCTTCCTTAACTGCATTGCCGTCATCAGAAAATGCTACTACTCCGGCTTGCTTTAAAGCCTTCATATCAACTATTTCTTTGCCGGCTCTTCCCATCGTAACCGAAGCAAAAGGATATAAACGTACAACCGAACTTTCTTTAGCTCTTTGTTTAAATTTTTCCACCATTTCGACGGTATCGATTACCGGATTACTGTTAGGCATTACTCCTACAGTCGTATAACCACCGCATAGTGCGCTGCAACTTCCGGTATAAAAAGTTTCCCTTTCCGGTTCGTTGAAATCTCTCATATGAGCATGCATCTCAACAAAACCCGGTGTCACCAGTTTGCCTGAACAATCTTCAATAATCGCATCTTCATCACTGATATTTTTTTCGATTTTGGCAATCTTTTCATTTACTACCAATACATCTAAATAATCATCTACATTATTAGCCGGATCAATTACTCTTCCATTCTTCAATATTGTTTTCATTTTATAAGAATTTTTCTATCAATTCGGCTGCTCTTGTAACATTACAAGCCCCGCAAACGCATGGTTTAGCAATTTCTATTCCTGCTTGCTGCAAAGTAAGTTGTCCTTTACGAACTTTTTCGGCGGTTTTATAAATCAAGTCGGCAGTTATCAATCCATGACCGCACATTGTCATTATTTCCATTTCTTCCGGCTTAGGCAACAACTCTGTTTTCCCCCATACGCCCAAAGAACGAGCGATGGTATGTCTTTTTAAACCAGCCTGCTTACAACATTCCTTCGTATATTCCAACAAACCGGTTACCACTACCGACATACCGTTTTGCAAATCTTTGATTTCTTTAAGAGTTTTAATAACATTCTCTTGACTGTCAAATGTCAAATTCAAAACAGCACCATCTTTCATTCTTTCTTTTAAACCATCGATGCCGACAGAATAAATGTTACCCGATTGGGTGTCACCGGCATTGATAGCACCGTTTTTCATTCCGATATCCAATATATCAATTAATTTTTGCTTAGATCCTTCTTTATTAACTCCTTTAACCGGCATAGCTAATATAATATAGTCTTTCTTTAAATCATTAACCGATCCCGTTCTGTGCAATGTGTGTGTCATCTTTGCTCCCCCTTACTAAAATCAAACAAAGGTCTACCTAAACCAACATTGGTTTTTCCCTCCGGATATACAGATAACCCCATTTTCTCAATTGTTTCATCAAAATAAGTACTTCCGTCTTCTTTCACTAAAGAAGAAACTCCAACAGAAAATACCGTATCAACTTCCTTTGCCAGCATTTTCACATCTTCCAAAACTGCCTCCAATTGATCGGCATCAATCAAAGCCTCTACTATAGCGGACAGAACAAACAATGGCTTAACATCTTCCTGGATTTCGCCTGTTTCCGTATTGCTCATAACATATGTAACAGGATTTAACGGTTCAAAATATGCATGATGTTTACCTAAACATTTACATGCTTTTTCTACATCATAGAAAGTTGTTCCCGTACCCGGTCTGCCGAATTCCAAACAAATACCTACTTTTCCGTGTCCGATTCTTCCCGTAACCTCATTTGTTTTCATTTCAGCAGTTCCGCGACCGGAAACACCGGACTTCTCGTCTACTCCTGTCGGACAACTTAATGACTCCTGCAAAGTATAAGGCCATTGTAATTCGGTTACTTCCAACGCTTTTACCGGGCATCCATTACGAATGCAGTTGTAACAATTCACACACTTTTTCTCATTCAAAATTGCTTTACGATTTACAACTTCAATTGCAGACATCGGACAATAAACAGCGCATTGCCCACATCCAACACATTTTTCTTGATTTATTTTCATACAATTAATGTCCTCCGATTTAATTATTTCAAAATATTATTCATCAGTTCCTTGGTAAAAACTTGCAATGTACTTTGTGCACAATTAAGCAAAATCTCTCCCGTTTCGTCAACCGAATCACTATCTAAATAATATGCTTCCAATAACATCGGTAATGATAATCCGGTCAATACCGCACAATTGTATTTTTGAAGCATTTGCAATGCACAATTATATGGTGTTCCACCGATGATATCGCAGATAATAATAAATGGATTATTACCAAAAGACTTAACAATCTGTTCCAATTTCTGGCGATAATCCATTGGATCTTCTTCTTTTAATAAAGGTAAGGAAAATAACCGCTCATTTTTCCCCACGATCATTTCCGCACTTTTAATTATTTCCTCACAGAATCTTCCGTGAGAAGCCACAATTATGTTTACGCTCATATAAACACGCTCCTCCCATTAAATATGTTTCCGAATACATAATTGTACTCGGAAACATATTTTCAATTAATTAAATCAGGCCGATAAGCACTAACAATATGCAGAAAGCAAATGTTCCGAAAATCAACCAAACGAAATTAACTTTTTTACCGACAAAGTGATAGTAAACAAACACAGCCAACAATGCCAATAAGCCAGGAATTGCTGAATCAATTTTATCTTGTAAGAAATAAGTTGCTTCTCCGACACTCCAAGAGTAATTCAACTTAAAAGTAGTGTATTTTGCAGCCATACCACCCATTATAATCATAGAAGCCATAGTGCAAGCACCTCTTATAACTTCTAGCCATGGTGTACCCAATAACTTTGCGACAGCCTGTTTGCCGTATTTATAACCTGTTTTACAGAATAAGATAATCAGCGGTGTATTGATAAGCAAACTGTAAACTACAACAAATCCTAAACCTGCCCAAGTTACACCTTCCATCGCATAACCGAGGAAGAAAATCATTACCAATTGACGAACAGTTGAACCGAGTAATGAATCACCCATTCCCGACAACGGGCCCATAATAGACGATTTAATTTCACGAATTAATTGAGGGTCAAAATCGGCACCATTAGCATATTGCTCTTCCATTGACAAATAGATACCGAAAGCCAAAGAGGCAAAAGTTTGTTCACATAACCAATAATCACGAGTTCTTTCCAATGCCGCTTTAAATCCTTCAGGATCATCCTGATATAAATATTGTAAACAAGGTAATGCACCCGACGTCCAGGAATTAACATAACCTCTGTCATATCCGAAAGATAATTGATTTAAAACATGTTGACGAAATAATGATTTATAGATCAGTTTTTTAGGTAAAGCTCTGTATTCTTTATTATTATTTTCCATTTTTATCTTCCTCCTAACCCATTAAATCCTTATTCATATAAACTGTCAGATAAGCTAAAGCAAAACCGAAGATCGCAATACCGAAAATCGATAAATTGAAGAACTGCATCATAAAGAATCCTAAGATGAAGAACGGAATAGTCTTTGTAGTACCGATTATTCTGATGTACATAGCAAAGCCTAATGCCGGTAATAACGAACTTAAAGCATTCAATGATTTAGAAATCCATGCAGGCAAAGCATTGATAACCACTTCGATAAATGACGGACCGAAATATAAAGCGATAAACACGATCGGTGAAGCTAAAGCCACAGCTGCCAAGAACGGATATAAACCCGAACCTAATTTAATTCTCTTCACATCACCGTTTTGAACCGCTTTTTCAACATACGGAATCCAAATAGCGGTATTCATTGATCTGATAAAAGTTACAATCAATACACCTAAAGTTGCACAAGGAACAGCAACCAGTAATGTTTCGTCTAAGGACAGTCCCAGTGTGCAAGCTAACGGTACGGATATACAAGTTGCCATAAACGTGTCGGCAGGCAATGCACCGCCATAGAAAACCATACCTAAAAAGATAGTGTTTAATTGAGCCCCGATCAAAGCACCCTTTGCCGGATCACCCATTACAATACCGATCACAAGTCCACCCACTAAACCATGGTACAACCATACCCAAAGATAAGTATGGAAGATGTGTGATGAACCGATACCGTAAAGAATAGCTACAATAAGAATTCTGATAATATACGAAGTATCCATTTTTTTCTCCTTCTATTTACTTGTGCATTTCATATTAAATATTTGTTAATTAAAAACCGGCCGTTTTTATACCCTCTTCGACACTGACAGGTTTATCTTCGCCAGGCATCAATTGAAAATAAGCATTAACCTCTTTAGCAGAAATTTCTCTCAATTTTCGAGCATCATCCGATGAAATATAAACCAATTTATAGGCCAGTTTTTGATCCGGACTATCGCATTTAATAGAACCGATAGCTAAATCTTTATAGTCAACCCCTGCCATCAAAGTACGATAAGCCGTATCGATACTGCCAAACAATAACATATAACGGGCATTTTCAAATTTGCCTTGTTTGTATCTTTCAGCAATCTCATCTACTGAATAAATTTCTACAACTGCACCGCAGGCTTTTGCGGAAAAAGTATAAATTTGCTTCATAAATTCATCTTTTGCTACCGCATCATCAACTAAAGCAATTCGGGAAATATTTAAATACCGAACCAATTTAGCTCCTACCTGACCGTGAACCAAACGGCTGTCAACACGAGCATATATAAATGACATAATTTTCTCCTTTTCTTTATTGTGAAATGCACATTACTTCATTTGTTTTAAAAAGCTTTACCGGTTGAACCGAATACATCCATGTAGTATTCGATCTTGTTTTGGAAACCGGTATTATAATTTTGAATGAAATCCAATCTACCATGTTTTTCATCCTTATTCAAAGCGTCTAAAGCAACTTTAACGCCTTCTTTTGATAAATCGGTAGCAACATTAATCTTGCAAATACCCATTGTACAAGCTTTTCCCATGTTTTCATCACCGGTTCCCGAACCACCGTGTAAAACCAACGGAATAGGCGTAGCTGCTGCTATTTTTTGTAATAACTCGAAATTCAAATGCGGAACGATATCTTTGGCATACGGTCCATGAGCATTACCGATAGAAATCGCTAAAAAGTCCACATTGGTTCTCTTAACAAATTCCACAACGACATCAGGATCGGTTTCCGTAGTTTGAGTGTACTTACCCAAAATAGTGAATGAAGGATCAGCCATACCGACACAACCTAATTCCGCTTCTACAGATAAGCCGGCTGCATGAGCTGTTTCACAAACTTTCTTGGTAATTTCAACATTTTCTTCAAATGTTTTATAGCTGGCATCAATCATTACCGAACCGAATCCATATTTGATAGCTCGCATAACACATTCATAATCCTTGCCGTGATCAAGATTCACACATACAGGAACCGTCGAACGAATTGCTCTTTCCCGAGCAATATAAGCTGCCAACTCTAAATCTTCATCTCTCTTTACCCAATCATAAGTGATATTGAAATTTAAAATCACAGCTGAGTTTTTCTTTTCGGCAGCATCGATAGAGACTTTAATCTCTTCCATGCTTTTGATTGTCGGAGCGATAACTCCGTAACCTTCTTTTCTGGCTTTAACCAGTATTTCTTTCATTCCAACTAACATAATATTCCTCCGTTTATTTATTTACTTGATATTGTAATTTTTTGCCTTCTAAATAATTTCTCAATTCAGTCTCCATAGCTGCGCAAGTCATTCTTGTCCAATTACCCGATGTTCCGGCAATATGCGGTGATAATAAAACATTATCCATTTGGAAGAACGGCGAATCATCCGGTAACGGTTCACTGTTATATACATCCAATGCTGCTCCGCGAATTTTATGATTTTTCAAGGCCTCAACAAGTGCTTCTTCATCAATTAATCTTGACCTTGCAGTATTAACAATAAAAGCTGACGGTTTCATTAACGCAATATTCTGCCTGCTAATCAAATTGGCAGTTTCTTCCGTATATCTGGCATGAACTGTCACACAATCCGATTGCTTCATTAATTCCTCCAAACTTACCGGTTCTACGCCTAATTGCTTAGCTGCTTCCTCATTCATAAACGGATCGTAAGCAATAAGACGACAACCGAATCCGGCTAATCTTTTCGCTACTTTTTTACCGATAATACCAAACCCGACAATACCGACTGTCAGTTCAGACATTAAAGGTGGAACAAACGATTTATCCTGCTCCCATTTTCCCTTGTGAGCCATATCATGTTGAGATACATTTCTGTTAAATGCACATATTAAAGTAACAGTATAGTCGGCTACCGGTTCGGAAACTCTTCCCGGAGAACAACTAACCGCAATATTTCGAGCATTTGCTGCTTCGATTTCCACATTTTCCACACCACTTCTTAATACACCGATAAATTTCAAATTCTTAACCGCATCCAACATTTTTTTATTTACCGCACTGTAATGTACGATTATCGCTTCCGATCCTTCTAGACTCTTCAAAAAAGCCGGATCATAGTCAAACACTGTCGGACCTTCAAATTCAATACGATGTTTAGCCGATTTGTAAGGACATCCTTCCGGAAGTACCGTAAATTTTTCATCGGTAACCAAATTGATTTCCGCACCTAACTCTTTCACAAAGGAAAATCTGCTCAAAACAAGATCTTTATCTTCTTGTTTATCAGCAAATTGTCCGTCGGCAATAATAGAAATTTTTCTCATTTTCAATTCCTCCGTTTAATCCCAATGTTGATTTCAACCCTTTTATAAGCTAAAATATTCTTGTTATTCCTTAGTATTAAATACAAAATTATATTACCATTAAAGATTATTTACTTGGTGCAATCATTTGCACGATGTAATAATGCAAAAATCAAAAGGAGGATAATTTCAAATGTTAATAAAAAGACAACAAGCTATTCTGTCTGACTTGGTGAATTTTTCAAATGCTTATATAACTGCCGATACTCTTTCCAAAAAGCATAATATTTCTTTGCGTACATTAAAAAGCGATATTTCAGAAATAAAACACGAAATCGAAAATAATGGTGCCCGTATCATATCGACTCCATCCAAAGGATATCTTTTTAAAATTGAAAACAAGAAATTATTCGACAATTTTGAAAAAAACTGTTTAAACGATAATAATGTATATGATCAAAGTCAACGGATAAAATATATTCAAAGAGCTTTGATAAGTTCCAAAAATATTAATCCGATAAAACTTTGCGATGATTTATATATTTCCCGATCAACTTTATCCGTTGATTTGAAAAAAGTCAAAAAAATATTTAAAAGTTATAATATAGAAGTCATCTCTTCAACAACCAATGGTCTGTTATTAAAAGCGAATGAAAAGGATATTCGGCAATGCATTGTCAAAGAGAATTTATTCGCTATCACCGTCAATGAAAATCGTCTGCTTGGACCCGATCAAAACGATAACGAAGTACTGTCCAAAATCAAAAATGTTTTATTGCAGTCCTTCATCAACAGTCGAATAAATGTATCCGACCACGTATTCCAAAATTTGGTTGTTCACATCTATACTTCCGTATGGCGAATGAAAAAAAATAACTATATCGAAAAAGATGCTGTTTCCCTAGATAAATCTTATCAGCACATTCAAATAGTTGCCCAGGAAATCATGCGAAACATCTGTCGAATATTTAATGTCGATTATTCCGAGTTTGAGGCCAATCTTCTGGCGATAAATATTCAAGGAAAACGAGAATTGTATGATGATGACTATATTTCTTTAGACATAGCCAATTTTATAACCGATGTCCTTATCAAATTAAAAGATAAATACAATATTGATTTTGTCGATGATATCGATTTACGAATGGATTTAGCCCTGCACACAACTCCTTTATTGTCGAGAGCACGTTTTGATTTACAATTATCTAATGAAATCACCTACAGTATTAAACAAAATCATGTGATTGCCTTTGACTTAGCATATACTTTCGCTCACGAATTCATGCTGAAATACGGCATAAAACTAACCGAGGATGAAATATCATATTTAGCAATTCATTTCGCCAACGGTCTGCAAAGAAAAAACAGTACTTCATCATCTATCAATGTGCTGCTGATTTCTTCCGAAAAGAAAAGTAACTGTTTCTTAGTCAAACAAAAATTCTATCAGTGGTTTAATAAAATCAAATCTTTTGACATTGTAACTCCTATAGCCATCGGACAATTAGATATGACCAAATACGGTGCATTATTCACCACCGATAAGGAAATCTCCGAAAAATATAATATTGTATATGTCGATTTATTTTTAAATGAAAGTAATTATCAAAAGATAGAATTCGCATTAAATGGTTTTAATGGTATTGACAGTATAACAGCTAAATTTTATAAAGATTTGTTTTATGTTAAAGACTTTCAATCTAAAAGCGAAATAATTGAATTTATGTGTCGCAATGCTATCAACTTATTTGACATCAAACAACCGTTATATCAATCCGTATTGGAGCACGAGGAAATAAGTATGTCTTATTTCGGACATTCTATAGCTGTTTTACATCCGGTCAAATCTATAACCGACAACACTTTTATATCCGTATTAATACTGAACAATCCTGTTAAATGGGATGAAAAAAACGAAGTTAAGCTGGTTTTATTGGTTTCCATCGAAAAATTCAATCAAACCGCTCTCTCATTTTGGTACTATCTCTCTTTCATCATTTCCAACCAAGAATTGGTAGAAGATATTTGTCAAAATCCAACATACGAATACTTTATAAACAAAATAGCAATTCTTTATAAACATATATTAAGAAAATAATAGACAAAATCTGACATAAAATATTTTCAAAAGAGAATATGCCTATTACTTATTATCAACAGTTTTCCTGCTACCAAACAATATTGGCAATACTTTATCTTTAACAAACATGAAAATGAACACGATTCAATCGTGTTCATTTTTTTCTCTTTGCATTTGTTTTTTGTAGTTCTTTAATTGTTCATCTGTGGCTTCATATTTTCTTAATTTGCTTACAACCTTTTCAACATCGTATGAATGCAGTTTGCCGTTTGATAAACACCTATAATATTTAATAAACTCTTCCAATTCGAAAGTAGTCGATGAATGTAATTCCTGTTTATCCTCAATTTTCGGAAAAAGAATAACATTATTTACGGAATATTTGTAATTAAACAAACGAGCTAATACTTTACAATGGTTTTCATTTTGGATAAAAGGATTACGATGCAATTTATCCTCCAGATATTTGTCATCATATCTTTGATACCAATATTGCGAATAATTATCTCCGCTGATGTGTCCTACCCAATTTTTTATTTCAATACAAAATATTCCCTTTTGCGAAACAATCACTGCATCTATTTCTGTTTTTCTGCCGTTTCTTAATGATAACAAAAGATTATTCAAAATATATTCATCTTTTCTAAGCATTTTTCGCAAGTAATAAACACATATTTCTTCACCATACAGACCCTTTTCATCCGTTAACGATGTTACGGACCTATTTTCTTTAGAAAAAGCTATGACAAGAATAATTATTGCCGCAATGAAAATAATCAATAAAATCATGCTTTATC
Organism: Erysipelotrichia bacterium; assembly: GCA_030525245.1. Classification (GTDB taxonomy): domain Bacteria; phylum Bacillota_I; class Bacilli_A; order Erysipelotrichales; family Erysipelotrichaceae; genus UBA1783. Next base: position 15,619 of record JAUNFB010000004.1, on the reverse strand, counting down.
TTCCGGGAATATAATATTACCTTTAATTCTCGCTTCCGTAACCATACGCATAACAATAAGAGATGTTTGAGCCAATTTATTAGCTGTTGTATAATCTTTTTCTTTAATTATTTGCTCAAATTCCTTAAATTCATAATACATGTAATGAACACCCTTTTCAGCCGGGTATTCTTTTATTTCGTCATGCAAAATCACTTTAATATCTTTGGTACCATCGGCACTCGGAATTATATTTATCATACCTTGTTCGCCCTGAATACAGAAACAGTTATTGCCGTCGCAATCTTTGCTGCCGATTAATACCGCTTTGAAATCAGGATAATCAGCAGTAACAATACCGGAAGTATCAATGCCTCTCTCTATATTGGCATGATATTGTACTTCAGTACTTTCGCCAAACAATAAAGCCAGCATATGCAGGTTATAAACATTAAGATCCATCAATGCTCCCCCACAACAAGCAACATCAAAAGCCGGCATTATTTTTCCTTGTTTGAATGCAGTATAGCGTGATGAATACTTGCTGTAATTAGCATCGACAATCCTGATTTTCCCGATTAAAGGCAATAATCTTTTTAATTTTTTAACATTAGGATAGAATGAAGGAGCAATTGCTTCCAAAAGAAATAATCGCTTTTCTTCAGCAAGTTTCATCAATTCAGCCAATTGATAATAATTACTTGTAAAAGGTTTTTCACAAATAACATTTTTCCCTTTTAAAAGAGCCTTTTGACACATAATATAGTGCAAGTTATTAGGAGTAGCCACATAAACGGTCTCCACTTCTTTATCATCCAATAATGAAAGATAATCGGTGTATACTTCCTTAATATTATATTGTTCAGCCAATTGCTGAGCAACACTCTTAGATTTTTCCGTCGATGCTATTGCCTGCAAAACATATTCCGGCATATTGTTCAAACAAGGCAATGCTGTTTTAACAATCATTCCTGTACCGATTATTCCCAATTTCATAAAAACCTCCTAAATTAATTCCGTAACAGCTTTATAGTACAATTGTTGTTTAGTTTGAACATCCTTTGCATCTTTTCCTTTAATGCAATAATAAAATTTACATTTCGGTTCCGTTCCCGACGGTCTTACCGCAATCCAAGAACCGTCCGCAAGGAAATATTTCAAAACATCGCTCTTATCAAAGCCGACAATATCCTCAACATTACCATTTTCGTAACATTTTTGCGTTCCGAAATCCTGATATTTAACTACAGCACAGCCGGCAATATTTTGCGGTTGTTCTTTGCGCAATTTAGCCAGTAAATTCTGCATTTTGATACTGCCATCTGCTCCGGCAAATTCGATAGATTTCTGACTTTCCGCATATGTTCCGTATTTTTGATAAAGTTTCTGCAAAACATCATATAAAGTCAAACCCTTTTTCTTGTAATAATTGGCACATTCCGCAATTAACAGGCAAGATTGATTGGCATCTTTATCACGTACAAAATCCTTAATCAAATAACCATAGCTTTCTTCATAACCGAAAATAAATTTCTTATCCTTTTTTTGATTATGCATTTCGATTTTATCACCGATATATTTAAATCCGGTCAAAGTTTTCTCCACATCAACGCCATAATCGTGAGCTATTGCCTCCCCTAAATCGGAAGTGACAATTGTATTGAATAATACTGCATTTTTAGGCAAAGTTCCCTTTTCCTTATGCATTGACAACACATAATCGATTAAAACCGCTCCGGTTTGATTTCCGGTCATCAGAATATACTCGTTGCCTTGTTTTACAGCCAAGCCCAATCTGTCACCGTCAGGATCAGTAGTCAAAACAACATCGGCGTCGTTTTTACGGGCATATTCCAATGCCAAAACATAAGCACGCGGATCTTCCGGATTAGGAATAATCGTATTGGTAAATGCCGGATCCGGATAACATTGTTCTTTCACATAAACTGTATCATAGCCTACTTTCGCAAATAATGTACTAATAGGTTTATACGATGTTCCATGTTGAGAAGTATAAACAATTTTAAAATTATCTTTAGACAAATCAGGATTTAATTGCACTGTCAATACTTCATCTAAATAAATTTTATCCACATCGGCAGAGATATATGTAATAAGTTTTTGTTGTTGCTCATTCAGTACTGCTTCCTCAACAAAATCTTCTTCTATATCGGCAATAGCCTTGATTATCGGAGCAACTTTTATCGGCACCAATTGACAGCCGTTTTCATCATATATTTTATAGCCGTTATATTCTTTGGTATTGTGAGAAGCGGTAATCATTATTCCGGCTGTACAATGTAAATAGCGGACTGTAAAGCTCAATTGCGGTGTTGTCCGCAAAGAATCATACAAATATACCCGAATATTATAGCTTGCTAAAATTTTAGCTGTCTGCATAGCAAACTCAGCTGATTTATAACGATTATCATAAGCAATAGCCACACTTAAATTACCGCCTTTTTGCTTCAAAACTTCCGCAACACCTTTGGTTGCCTTACGAATCGTATAAACATTCAAGCGATTGGTTCCCGCACCTAAAATATTGCGAATACCGGCTGTACCGAATTGAGCATCAATATAGAAAGCATCCTTTTTCTGTTGCTCATTCATATTTTGCAGTTCCTCTTTAAGGTCATCATCCATCTGCGGATGATTTAACCACATCAAATATTTTTCTTCTATTTTCATTTTATGACCCTCTTTAATTCCATCTTTATTATAACAAATTTCTTTGCAATAAAAAAAGAAGTTATCATTGAAAACAACTTCTCTTTAAATACTAATTAGTCAACAACTTTTTGTGCTCTTAAAGTCTCAACAATATTCTTTGCTGCTTCTTCTTCGTTTTCACCATCGCAAGTAATAACTATTTCCGATTGTGTAGGAATGCCTAAAGACATAACGCCCATGATTGACTTCATATCAACAGAACGTCCCTTATAAGAAACTGTAACTTTACATCCTTTGCATTTGCTTGCAGCATTAACTGCCACAGTAGCCGGACGTGCATGTAATCCTACCGGATCAATAACCAAAACTTTAACTTCAGTCATGATAAAAAACCTCCTATATATTTCTCCGCTCTTAAATAGATTTTACTCTAAGAGAGCATTTTTTTCAATACAAATTAAATTACCGCTTACTTTTTTTATCCGATTGACGATAAACAAAAGCTAACAAAATAGAAAAAAGTGCAAAAGATCCGATCACAAAGCAAGCCACATCAATATTAAATGTATCTTCTAAATATCCTGCCATCAGCGGCGCACACAAAGCACTGGTGCAATTATATAAAGCCAGACCGATTAATTGCCCGCAACTCTTAAGATTGGCAGGTGATTGCTGATCCACCATTTGTTTGGATACCACCTGAATAATCGGAAAAGAAAGAAATTGCAGCAGAGAAGTCAACATCATTTGCGTAATTGTGGTTGACAAACCATATAAAACAAATCTTAGACCATAAATCGCTATCGAAACAATCAATAATTCAGTATAACCATATTTCTTAGCCAATCTATTACCGACAAAAAACAAAGGAATTTCTACAATACCTGTTACCATCCAATAATAACTCACTTGTTTTGCGGATGCATTTAAAACAGATAATTTATCTACGATCGTAACATCCAAAGATGACTGCATCATAAATACACCGAACAAAATCAAGATCAACAATATATACAATTTATTTTTAAACAAAACCTGCACATCTTGTAAATCAATTTTTGTATTCTCTTGCTTTTGAGCATCGGCAATATTTCTTCCGATTAAATAATTCAGAAAAACTACAACGGTAAAAACTATGCCTATCGGTTTATAACCGCAATCGGTAACCATCAAAGAGACCAAATAACTGCCGACAACCCAACCCAATGAGCCGAAAGCACGCATAGAACCATAATTTTCCTTACACTCCTCACTGCTTTCCAAAACCCAAGAATCAACAAGGCCGATGCTGACCCGGAAAAATATTTGCATTGTCCCAACAAGCAAGATATGAACAGCTAAATTGTGAAAATCGGTCAAATATAACAATACCGTTATAAGTGAATAAAGAAAATACACATAATGAGTATATTTTTTGATCGTCTTATTTTTATCGCATAAATAACCGATCCAAAATTGAACTGCCATTCCGGCGATTGCTCCAAAAGCCAACATTATGCCCCTTTCCGTAGCCGTATAACCCAAAGAAATTAAAAACGGAACCAGCAAACAGAAACTGAATGACAGAGCTAAATAAAGTAAAAAGTAAGTAATCCGGAACAATTGTTCTCTTTTTCTATCCTGCATTTTTTATCACCCAAACTATTCTACCATAAGTTGGACTATTTTGTGTTATACTATCTGTGGTGATTAGAAATGGAAGAAGTTATTAAAATAAAAGGCGGTAACCTGTTAGAAGGGAATATCCGCGTATCGGGAGCTAAAAATGCCACTGTCGCTTTAATACCGGCAGCTGTATTAGCCCATAATAAAGTAACAATCGTCGGTATTCCCAACATTTCCGATGTCCGTTCTTTAAAAGAAATTTTGGAATATATGAATATAAAAGTTACTACTCCATCTTTAGATGCTATAGTAATCGATCCTGCCGAAATGATTAATAAACCATTAATCATCGATGCCGTAAGCAAATTAAGAGCCTCTTATTATTTCATGGGTGCTCTTTTAGGCAAATACAAACATGTAACCATCCGGATGCCGGGCGGTTGTAATTTAGGCCCACGCCCAATTGACCTACATCTCAAAGGTTTTGAAGCTTTGGGAGCAAAAGTCGAATATCGTGATGACAATTATATATTAACTGCCGATGAACTTATCGGCACCAGAATCTATTTAGATTTTGCCTCTGTCGGCGCAACCATCAATATCATTATGGCGGCTGTATACGCCAAGGGAGAAACTGTCATCGAAAATGCAGCCAGAGAACCGGAAATCATCGACTGTATTACCCTTTTAAATGAAATGGGAGCCAATATCCGCGGCGGCGGAACCAGCCGAATCATCATTGAAGGAGTCGAAAAACTTGACGGTTGTTTCCACGAAATCATTCCCGACAGAATTGAAGCCGGAACATATATCATTCTTGCCGCCGCAATGGGAAAAGATGTAACAATCGAAAATGTTATACCTTACCACTTAGATTCTCTTATTTCTAAATTAAAAGAAATCGGTGTCGACATAGAAACCGATTACGACAAAGTTCATATCAAAAGAAATGAACACCAATTGACTAAAACAAATATTAAAACCATGCCTTATCCGGGTTTTGCTACCGATTTACAGGCACCTTTGACCGCACTTTTAACTCAAGCCATAGGTAACAGTGTTATAACGGAAACAATTTATGTCGCCCGCTTCAAACACTGCGAACAGTTAAATAAAATGGGAGCCAATATCATCGTCGCTTCACCATCAGCAACCATTGTCGGACCGACCAAACTGATCGGAACCGATGTATCTGCTACCGATTTACGTTGCGGAGCTGCTTTGGTTATCGCCGGATTGATTGCGCAAGGAACCACAACCATTCATGATATCTACCATATAGACCGCGGATATGAAGATATTGTTTCCAAATTATCCGATTTGGGTGCCGATATTCATCGCGAAATCATTGACTAAGAATCGCTCAGGCGATTCTTTTTAAATGCTTTTTGATAAACAAAGTTCGCAAAACAGTACAGATAATTCACCTTACTTTAATAAATATTTGGAAATCGTTCTCCCGATAAGACCGATATCCACTTTGTCCTTGAAATTAAATTCGGCAGTAAACGAATTGGAAAATGTTAATATCAATTTATTATCCGGTTTCAGCTCTCCAAAGCCCGCTGTTTGAACAGCAAAATATTGGATATTACTGTATGGCATAGAACAAAAAGTCTTCTTTGCTCCGATAAAACCTTGAACATCTACCGAAATTATTCTTTTATCGGTAAAAATAAGTTGATCCCTAACCGTTTGAAAAGCCATAACCGCTTCTTCCGAATCAATCAACAAATCTTTCACTTCATTTTTTACTGAAGCAACATCTATTTGTTTTAGACTAAATGATGAATTTTGATTAAAATTAATTGGCATAATTATTACCCTCTCTTTATTAAGTCAATTGTATCATAACGTTAATTGAAAATAACGTCTAAATAATTTTATACCTGTATCGGAGATTCAATACCTTTATCTTCTTCATATATTCCGCAGTCCTTAACCATATGAGATAAATGTGACAATATTTTTACATTTCCTTCCGCATAATCGGTCCAATCATTATCATTTATTCTAACCTTTTTACCGGTTGCATTATCCGTAACTTCCGCAAATGAACCGGAATAATAATTTATACTCACCAATAACGGTTTATACTTATCTACCATATCCACAAGAATATCCGTATCATCTATATCATCATCAACATAAATATAATGCTCATTGTCAATATAACATCTGCCACGGTTCCATTAACATTGCACATATTATATATTATTTTCTTCAAATATATTAAATCGTCCAAACAATAAAAGTCATCTGTAAGATTTCAGCTTATACAGATGACTTATTTTATTTCTTGTTAAATAACTTTTTTATTTCCTCAACAGCATAATTACAACCGAAGAATACAGGGATTACTTCCAATCTGCCCAATATCATGCCGATCATCTCCACAATTAATGTTGCAGCATTACAAGTCGGAGTTGTTACTCCGATACTCAATCCGACAGTAGATAAACAACTGGCAAATTCAAACATTGACTCATGCAATTGACAGCCGGATGCAAACATCAAAGCAATTACACCGATGATATAAACACATGTATAAATTCCGACATAATTTATCGCATCTTTTTGTTGTTTTTCTTCAATTACCGCTTCTCCTGTTGAACGATACATCCGCATCAATTTCAAATTACGAGCAGGATATAATTTATCTCTAACCGATTTAATCAATGTCCGCAAAAATATATACACGCGGGATAACTTTATACCACCGGCAGTGGAACCCATCGAACCGCCGAAAATCATTAAAAGAGTAAAGCAGAAAATAGCTGTATGCGGCAAAGAAACAAACGATCCCACCGCTGCTCCGGCCGTAGAAAACGACGAGACAACATTAAACAGAGAGAAGACAAAATTTTCTCCGATATCTGTTTTTACATTGGCTAAAGAAACCATCACTATGATTGTAAAGACAACCATCATTCCGTTTAAAAAACGTAACTCACTGTTCTTTAGTACCTGTTTAAACTTACCTTGTACAAATAAAATAAGTACTGCCGTATTTATACAACCCAAAAGCATGACCACAACAATCCATAATTGTATTTGCCAACTGTAGCCGGCTAAACCATCAGGTTTAGTAGAAAATCCTCCGGTCGCAATCGATGTCATAGTATGATTCAAACTGTCAAAAAAATCCATGCCCAAAATCCAACAACCCAATGTACCGATACCAACTAAAATTAAGTAAGTCCATAAGATTGTCCGAGCCGTTACCCGTAAATTGGGACGCAATTTATCCGGATGTCCCTCCGCATTAAATAAATCCATTGATTGCTTATCATTTACAATCACCAAAAACAAAACCACAAAGCCTAATCCACCGACAAATTGAGTTAAAGAGCGATAAAATAAGATCGACTTACACGAAGATGCAATATCAATGACCGTTAATCCGGCACCGGTATAGCCGGAAACGGATTCAAACAGAGCCTGTAAAAAGTTTAATTGTCCGCTAAGTACAAAAGGAAAAGCCCCCATAAAACAACTGAATATCCAAGCAAATAAGACAATCAAGGTACTGTTTTTTTGATTTACCGTATAGAAGCGGGAAGAAACAAATGGTTTACCGAAATAACAAATCAAAATACCGATTAATATTGTAACTACTCCCGGAATAATAAAGCAATGAGCATATTTAATATCTTCCGGATAAAAAGGTATACATACAAGCGGAATTAACAAAATCACACCGATTAATACCGCTAATTTACCATAGTTGTTCAAAGAAACAAATTTTTCTTTATTCATATTACTTTCTTCCTGTAATTATCTTCACTGCTTTGTCTTCGCAAGCTGCCGAAGCCAATAACAACAACATATCATTTGCTTTTATATATGTATCACCACGCGGAATAATATTTTCATTATCTCTAATAACACAACCGATAATGGCTTCTTTAGGTAAATTAATATCCGCCAATTTCTTACCAACCATTTCACTGTTTTCCGATACCAATATTTCACTGATTCTGATTCGTCCCTCAGTTACCGGAACAACATGATTCACCTCATCAGCAATTGTTTGCTGTTCTAATAATCCGGTAATGGCACTGGTAGCGCAAATGACACTGTCCACACCCATCTGATAAAACAAAGTCGTGCGATTGGCGTCACTGACCATTGCTACCGTCTTTTTTACACCGAATATCTTTTTGCACAATTGGCAGACAACCAAATTATCGGCATCATGATCATTCATCGCAATGGCTACATCGCATTGATTAATATCCGCGTCTTCCAACACATCTACCCGGCTACCGTCACCGAAAATAACATTGACGCCTTCCATTTCGGCTAATCGCTGACAAAAATGTTCATCGGAATTAACAACTGTAACATCATATTTCTTTAAAGCCAAAGACTCTGCTAAAGATCTGGCTTGCGTTTTACCACCAATAATAAATATTCTTTTATTCATCTTTTATACCTCGGTTATAGTAGTCCATAACAGCCGCTGCCGACAATTCGGCAGGACAAACAGTATCAATACCCATCGATTCATAAATAGGACGCAAATCATTATTAATGATACGGATAATTACTTTCTCAACATTAAACATTTTTTTAGCGGCCTGTCCGATAAATATATTATTGTTTTCAAAATCGGTTACAGCGATAACGCAGGTAGCTTTTTCAATTTCCGCTTTTTTTAATATTTCAAAATCGCAAGCATCACCGGTAATTGTCAGTCCTCCAAAAGAAGAATCCAAACGAGAGAATGATTCTTCATGACGATCAATCACTATAACATTGGCATCATCATGATATATCTCATTGGCAATTCTCGAACCGAGTTGCCCACAGCCGATAATAATCGTTAAATTACTCTTTTTCTTAGCCATAATTTACAGTCCTTTCATAAATCAAAGCATATCAATTATAATACTTATCTTCATTTTTACAAGTTGACATCTTGCGAACAATTCAAGAATTTCTCATACTTGAATCTACATCTATTGTAGCATATTCACTATTTTAATTTTATTATCAACACCGAAATTTACATATTTTTTTATTATTGTAGTATAATCAAATTTGTGGGAGGATTTATTTATGTCACAAGCCTTAAACACATTAAAAAAGCAAATGTCGGAAAAAGAATTAAGTGATTTGATTATCACCGACTATTATAATCTAAAATATTTTGTCGACATCGATATTCAATCAGGCGAAAGAATGATAGCTTTACTTGTAAATGACAATGGTAACTATCTTTTTGTTAACGAATTGTTTACCGCTAAAGAAAATGCTGACTACACAATAGTCTACTATAATGACACTCAAAACCCTATCGAATTGTTAGCACAACGTCTTACCGGAAAGCATATCGGAGTTGACGGTAAATGGAGTGCCGCATTTCTTTTGCGTTTGATGAATTGTTATCCGGCCGACTATACCGATTGCGGTGAAATAATTGCCAAAATCAGATATATTAAAACAGCCGATGAACAAGAAAAAATGAGACAAGCCTCAAAGGATAACGATGAAGTAATGAGCCGCATTATCCCTTATTTACAAATAGGTATCACAGAAAAACAGGTATACAATACTTTATTGGAACTTTTCGAAGAAATAACACACGAGCCGGTATCCTTTGAACCGATTGTCGCCTTCGGCAAAAACGCTGCCGATCCGCACCACATCAGCGATAATACCGTTTTGAAAGAAGGAGATGCCGTATTAATCGACATGGGTTCCCACTATCAAGGTTATTGTTCCGATATGACCAGAACCTTCTTACAAAAAAATGCCAAAATAGAAGAAATTTACGAAATCGTCAAACAAGCTAATATCTTAGCCGAGCAAGCAATCCAACCAGGCAAAAAGTTGAAAGAGATCGACAAAGTAGCCCGTGACTACATCAGCTCTTTTGGTTACGGACAATATTTTACGCACCGCTTAGGACACGGTATCGGTTTGGAAGTTCACGAGCCCTATGATGTAAGCCAAGCAAATGATATCATTATCGTTGAAGGCATGTGCTTTTCCATCGAACCGGGTATCTATCTCCCGAATATCGGAGGTGTACGTATCGAGGATTTAGTTTTAGTCGGAAAAGACAAAGCAATCGTATTAAACAATTTTTCCAAAGAAAAACAATATATCTAAAAAAATCGGATTATCCGATTTTTTTATAATTCTTCAAAACACTTTACGCCTTTATTTTTCAACCATATATAAAATATAATCGACAAAAGCAATGATAAAATTATTCCGATACTCAGATATATCAAAGCGGAAAAATTGCCGAGGCCAAGATAAATTCCGACAAATAAAACTCCATATATCCAACAAGAAAATAATGCTATAACAACTGCTCCGCTTTGCTTAACAACCGAAATCTCATTTGTCCATTGCAGATTAGCCATTTTCAAACCTAAATACATACAAAATAAACCAAATAAAAGTGTAAACAAGATGTTAAACAACAAAACAGCAAGCGCAATTGTTTGACTTGGCTGAATAAACCACAAAGAACAAAGCGTCACAAAGATTACAACCGGCACAGTCAAAATAAGCTGAAAAGCCAATTTTGCTTTCAAAATACTAAAAGTATTTATCGGTAATGACCGCAATTGCCAAATAGTCTTTCCTTCCAATGATGTCGAACATGCTGCCATATCATTAGTCGCAATCAAAAAACAAATTGCTCCGCAAAGAAATATACATATCGTATTTGAATCACCATCAAAGAGATATATTAAATTCGCAAATATATCTTTGCCTTTAAACAATAAGACAAAACCACCGATAAGCATAATCAATGTAGATAGTCCGCAATTAAGCATGTAATCGGCACTGCAGGTAAATCTTCTAAATTCCTTTTGTACTAAAGCGAAAAATACACTTTTCGGTTTTTCTTTAAATGACTTAACTTGAGTTTTCGCATTGTTTGCGGAAGAAGTAGCGATCATCAAGAAACTCTTGGATAACATCTTCCAAACCATATAAGTTAATGCAGCTGTAATTATCATTGTTATTAATAAAGCTTTCCAGTCACCCAATGAAGCTCTGCCGAATAAATATAGAGGATAAGCAAATGTTTTTATTTTCTTTCCATAAAGCAATACATTTTCTAAGAAATATCCAATCAACACTTTGGCTCTGAAATATATATAATAATAACCGCTGATAAACAATAGAGACAACAACACTGTAATGAAAGATTTATTATGCAGTTTCTGTGACAATTTCGCAACAACATATCCCAATAAGCAAGACAATAATAAAACTACGACCGAAATAATTAATACGATCATTAAATTGCCGACCACAATAGGCAAAGTTATATTATCAATCAAAACCCAATAAACAATAATTGCCGGAATAATAACCACCGCACTATACATTAATCCCATAAGATAAACCGTAACCAGTCGAGAGATGATTATTGTATCAACCGAAATTGGCAAAGATAATAACAAATCATTATCCTTTGCTAAATACAGTCCCGAATAAGTAGAAAAAACACTGCCGAAAGTTCCTAATGCTATCGCAATTAAAGAAACAACAATAAAATACATCCAATCAAATTCTAAAGGAATTAATGCTTTAGCTATTAAAAGCGAGAATACAGAAAAAATACCGCCCAATACAACAACCATCAATAAAACAAAACTTCCGATCAAAAGAATGCTTGAAATTTTGGAACGAGCCTTATTCTTTTTAGCATCATAAAAATACGACCGAAATATTTCACCTACCTGCTTATGAATAAGAATTTTAAGCATAAATTAATCCTCCAATTCCAAAAATACTTCTTCCAAAGTATCATCACCTTTTACTTCTTCCATCGTACCTTGTTTGATCAATTTGCCGTTTTTAATAATAGCCACTTTGTCACACAATTTTTCCGCAACCTCCAATACATGCGTAGAAAAGAAAATTGCCCCTCCTTCATTACAGAATTCGCGCATCATCTGTTTCAACAAATGAGATGCTTTAGGATCCAAACCGACAAAAGGTTCATCCATTACAATCAACTTCGGATGATGCATCCATGCCGCAATAATAGCTAATTTCTGTTTCATACCATGTGAATAAGCAGCAATAGCCTGACCCAAGCTATCACTCATTTCAAATAAGCGAGCATACTTTTCTATGCTTACGGTTCTTTCAGCTTCGCTCAATTCGAAAACATCGGCAATAAAATTTAAATATTTAATACCGGTCATATATTCATACAAGTCGGGATTATCCGGAATATAAGCAATCTGTTTTTTGCACAACAACGGTTCCTTTTTTATTGAGATTCCGTTAATTGTAATCTCTCCGCAATCGAATTGCAAGATTCCGACAACAGATTTCAGCGTTGTTGTCTTACCAGCGCCGTTGTGACCGATAAAGCCATATATTTCACCGGCATTAACCATCAAAGATAAGTCATCAACTGCTTTTTTATCACCATAAATCTTTACTAAATGTTCAATATTTAACATGTATATACCTCTCTAAACATTATCTTTTTATATTATATTATCATTTTTGATAATGTCAACAAAAAGAAACTAAAAGACTTGACCGGCTCAAGTCTTTTCAGTTTAAATCACATTTCTTTTTTCCACAAACCATGCAGATTACAATATTCATAGACCGCAAGCAACTTTTCATCACCTAACTCGAAACAACATCTCGGTTCTTGTTGAGGCTTTAAGTATTTCACTTGAAATCCTTTATCCGTTTCCAATAATACCCACTCAATATAATGAGTTTCAATCATCGGATGAATTACTTCTCCGATCTGTACTTCTACATGATTTTCATTAAGTTTTACTTGCGGAACATGCTTTTCCAATGCTCCATCAGTTGTATTGGCCTTTAACAGCACCATTTCTTCACCGCAACATGTCGGTGTAACACCGCTGTCACTTAATTTAACTATAATATTCCCGCAAATAGAGCAACGATAAATTTTCATTTTGTAATCCTCCTAAATATATTTTAAGGGAATACTGTCTGTTTAAGCAAAAGATCTGCTTATTTTTTTCTGCTTTGCTTTTCAGCATTACGCTTATCGTTAATAATCTTTACTTCCTTATCGGTAATTAAAGTAACATTATTTTCCTTAGCCCATGCAACACAACCGTTTAATACAGTCTTCAAAAACGGACGCGGAACTTTTACAAAATTCTGTAAAGCATCATCTGTAAATTTAATTTCCGAATCAGCACGATTAGCGGCATATCTGATTGACTGCAAATCCACTTCCTTCGGTGCCGGAACCGGTTCAGAAATCGGATGAGTTAATTTAGGGAAGCGTACATACCAGAAATTGGTCGAATCACGATAACCGTAGTCAACAGGTACAGGTGGGAAATTGTTTTTATTCACACCATTAACAATCGCATCATAATATTTTTCCTTCATTAAGATCTTGTCAATATACAAGATGAAGTGAGCACCGTATTTAGATGTAATACCGTTAAAATCGTTATAAGGTCCCGGATGTCCGTCATCAATATCTTCTACATTAAATTTACCGGCATTTTCCAAATCAACTGCCCATGTACATTCAAATACTTGGAATGCTGTACTGATGACTTGCGGTCTGTTAGGATCACTCGGATCAGTAACACCGTCTTCCATTGCAAACTTCAAGTCCTTCATCTTCTCATCAGAAGGTCCCGGAAAGCCTAATCTTACAGCTTCTTTAAATGTTTCTCTCTCATCGGTAATAAAATTCAAAGCGCACTTGTGTGTACGCATAAGATTTTGACAAGTATTAGAAGTATTGCGGCATTCCAATACCATCGCATATCTTTGTTTTCCGGCAATATAATAAGGGAATACCAAAGAATAAGATCCGATATTCAAGCTACCGTCAGGATTAACCGTTGAAATACATACTGTCGGCATTGGAAAAAAAGCCGATGTTTGATAAAAATTATCAACAATTCTTAAATCTTTAAATGAACTCATTTCATAATCTCCTTCTCTATATTAATTAGAAAAATTCTTTTTCTAATTTAAAAGCTTTACTATAAGAAAAATCATTAGCCAAATTCAGCGCATAATCAACAGCTTGGGAAAAAGGCATTTCATTAGACAGCGAAGCCAAAAACATACTGACAAACACCTCATGACAACCTATATAATATCGACCGCTGTTTTCTTTTTGAATATAATCATTGCCGTTACGGGTATAAATATAAACGCCTCTGCCCTTATTTGTAATCAATAAATAATTAATACCTTTATACAACAGTTGCCCCGCAAAATCCGCAAAGTTCTTTTCGTCAACATAATTACAAATATAATCAATGTCCAAGATAATTCCTTCGATTCTCTCTAAGAGATTATCAGCAGGAATATTATTGTCACAAATATACCGTACATGCGGATAAAGCTTCATAATATTTTGTAAATAATTGCTGTTAACAATATTTATCAAGGCATAATCCGTATTCAAAAAGAATTCAGAAGGTATATTGTCCTCCACCGACGGATAACAATTATATGTAATATTATCAAAAATTTTCCCATCCTGTTGACTGAATAAATAAGTCTTTTGCGGAGTTGAAACCAAACCGCTGCCTGTAAAACTAACCGTCACATTTTGCTTGTCTAAATTTGCTAACATTTCATTACCACTCCTGTCATAAGCAAAGCGGGTAATGAAAAAAGTATTAACTTCCAAAACAGCCAAATTATAAGCAATACTATATTGCCCACCGGCTAAATCATCATAAAAAGCACTATTAAAAACCTGCCGTTGATTGAGTTTCTCTCCGGTAGTAATAATTTCACTTTTGTAAGAAGGACCGATAACCAATACTTTATTCATAAGTATATTTTAGCACAAATTCCTTTTCTATTCCCATTGTTAAATACATTATGTTATACTACTTGCGAGGTAAAACAATGCGTATAGGACAGTCAACAGATATTCATCAATTGGTAAGCGGCAGAGATTTAATATTAGGCGGCGTTAAAATACCCTACGAGAAAGGATTGTTGGGTCATTCCGATGCCGATGTTTTGGTTCATGCGATTGCTGAAGCCATATTAGGTGCTTTGGCTTTAGGCGACTTAGGAAAACATTTCCCCGATAATGATGACCGTTGGAAAGATATCTCCTCGCTGATCATTTTGGACGAAGTGAGAAAAATGATGTCAGTCAAAGAGTATACCATTGGAAATATCGATGCCACAATCATCATTGAAGAGCCTAAATTAGCACCCTATAAAGAACAAATGCGCGAAAATATCGCAAAAATCTTACATTGTAAACTTGAACAAATAAATGTCAAAGCCACAAGAGGAGAAAAAATGGGATTTGTCGGAAACAAAGAAGGCGTTATCGCTCAAGCTGTTGTTTTACTGGAAGAAAAAAAGGAGAAATTCGAATATG
>JAUNFB010000065.1 GCA_030525245.1 Erysipelotrichia bacterium | reverse complement strand
TGCTCAGTCGAGGTACCATTGTACATCTTCCTTCGCAAGAAAACGAAATTCAGAAGCTTTCTCAACAGCCTACAGCGTGCCGAAAATACTTCTTCGACACGCTGTTGCAATCACTCGGTAAAATTTTGCTTTGTGATTGTTTTTTATATATAAAAATACCAAATATTAAATATTAATAAATTTTATTGTAATTTTATGTTGTATAGTGTATAATTTAAAATGTGAAAAATTATACATAGTGCACAAATGCGTTTGCGGTAATTTGTATAATATACACTTGGAGGACAGCTATGGCTGATGAAAGGATTTGCATTTAAGAGGTCAAATCTTTTTTTGATTTGTAAATTATTGCAAATGAAATTTTGATGTTTTGCGGAGAATTTATGAAAAAAGATAAAATAAACACACGCCGGATGTTGCCGCTTTTTGATATTATTACCTTTGCCGTAATAGATATATTTTCGTTGTTTGTGTATAAGACATTTATGCGCATGAATTTGACGGATTTGATTTTAAATTCGGTATTGGCACTCGGCTGTGTTATTTTTTGCAGGGTAATAGGAACTGTTTATAAGCAGATTTGGAGATTCGGAGGAATTCAGTGTTACATAAGGTTGATAGAAGCCGATTTAACTTCATTTGTGCTTTTTATTGTTATTGAATATTTTTTGCAATTTGCTTTTGATTTTAACAGACTGACATTTGTGCTGATGGTTGCAATTATGTCAGTGAATTCTATTGCGTCATTGACTTTTAGAATGATTTATCGATACTGTTTTAAGTGTGGCAATGAGCAAACCGTAAAGGGCAAGATAATGAGATTTTTACTCAAGATATTTGCCCCGGGTGTTGATATAAAAAAACAGAATGATTTGCATAAAATTTATGTGGCTATTGTAGGAGCGGGAAATGTAGGCGTCAGTTTAGCCGAAGAATTAATTGTAAACAAAAATTCTTCTTATATCCCCAAGTGCTTTTTTGATATCAGCAACAACAAAGTCGGAAGGCAGATATATAATATTCCAGTATATCAAGCAAGAAAAAATACTGCCGAACTACTTAAACAGAACAGCATTAAAGAGATAATTATTGCATTGCCGCCATCTGAAAAGAATATAAAAGAACTGTATAATTACTACAGTCAGTTTGGTTGCAAAATTAAAATGTATGATTATCCGACACTTCAAGCGGCAGGTGGGAAAAGACAGCTTCGAGAGTTTGATATTGAAGATTTACTTTTTAGAAAACAAATTCGGGTTATTGATGAAAATACCAAAAAGTATTTTAAAGATAAAGTTGTTCTTATTACAGGCGGCGGTGGTTCAATCGGCAGTGAACTTTGCCGTCAGCTTTCCAAGATGGAACCTGAACAAATCATTATTCTTGATATTTATGAGAATGGCGTTTACGATGTACAGCAAGAACTTAAGTTTAAGTACGGAAATAAGCTTGACCTGAGAGTTGAAATTGCATCTATAACCGACAGACAAGCAATGTCAATGGTGTTTGGAAAATATCATCCGCAAATTCTTATTAATGCTGCAACACATAAACATGTTCCGCTTATGGAAACAAATTGCCTTGAAGCGGTTAAGAATAATGTGTTCGGTGCAAAACTTCTTCTCGAACTCTGTGAGGAATACGGTTGCGAACGTTTTATGATGGTTTCAACCGATAAGGCGGTTAATCCTACTAATGTTATGGGTGCAACAAAGAGAATGTGCGAAATGATTGCACAGGGATACAGTACAAGAGGAAAGGTTAAGTGCTCTTGTACAAGATTCGGCAATGTCCTCGGTTCTGCCGGTTCGGTCATTCCGCTTTTCAAAAGACAAATTGCGGCAGGCGGCCCGATAACGTTAACCAATAAGAGAATCATTCGTTATTTTATGACAATTCCTGAGGCGTCACAGCTTGTGCTTCAGTCGGGAGCAATGGCAAATAACGGTGAACTTTTTGTTCTTGATATGGGGCAGCCGATTAAGATTTATGATCTTGCAAAAAATATGATCAGACTTTCAGGTGCTCAGAATATTAAAATTATTGAAACGGGTTTAAGACCCGGAGAAAAGTTGTACGAGGAACTTTTGGTAAACACAAAAGAACTGGACACAACCGAAAATGAGCTTATCTTTATTGAAAGAGAAAAACCGATTTCTTATGAGGAAGTTGAGAATAAGCTTGAAATTTTGAGAAACGCTTGCAAGGAAAACGATAATGATAAGGTTCGTGAAGCACTCCGTTCGGTTGTTCCGACTTTCAAAACCCCCGAAGAGGTTAACATTAATGCAAATGATTCGCTTGAAATGAATATTATAAAGAAAATCAGTTGATTTTTTATATAACATTATTTCGGTTAAATTCCGATAAACTTTTACACGCTCTTTTATCAAATAAGATTATGAATTCAGGAGAGGATGACAAATGTTTGGTTTCAACACTGATGAAGGATATTTTCTTCATTTGCTAAAATGCGGTTTAAAAACCGAAAAACCTAAAGAACCGCCTGTCGGAATCGACTTTGAATCAATTCTTGAACTTGCGATAAAGCAGGATGTTGAGAATATAGTATTTTTGAGTGTTGACCAGTTGAATAATAAGCCTTCCGGTGAATTATATGATAATTGGAGAGAATTTTACTATAAACGGCAAAAACACTGTTTGTTTCAGGATATGGTTCTTGAGGAACTTATTGTCGCTTTTACAAAGGCGGGTATCGACTGTATGCCGCTTAAAGGGAGCGTTATAAAGAATTACTATCCAAATCCGGATTTGAGATGTATGGGTGATGTCGACTTTCTTGTTAAAGAGCAAAACCGGCAGATTGTCAGAGATATTATGTATTCTCTCGGATATCAAGATGATATTCTTGATGACGGTCAGGTTGACGGATTCAAAAGAGGTAAACTTGAGTATGTTGAAATCCACTATGACTTTTCGGCAGAAAATCATATTTATCATGAAATTTTCACTATTGATTGGAATAAGCTTGTTCCGACTGAAACAGAGCATTTGTACCAAATGACTCTTGAAGATTTGTATTTCTTTAATGTCGGACATTATGTTAAAAATATGTATAACAAGGGAATGGGAATTAGGGGAATTATTGATTCCTATGTTCTTTGGAACATACTCAGCGAGAGTGAAAGAAACTCAGTAGCAGCAAGGCTTGGAGCGGTTGGACTTGACGATTTCAACAGTAAAATGCTTAAGATCGCGTATGTATGGTTTGATAATGAAGAAGATGATGACAATTTGTCTGAAATTCAAAATTATTTGATTAACAGAGAAACTTACGGTGACGAAAGAACCGCAGAAGTCCTTTATACTATGCATAAATTTGATACAAAATCAAAATTGAATTTCTTAATCAGAAAAATTTTCCCTACAGCCGATGAGTTATATTGCAGATTCAAAATAAAAAAACGAATGTTTATATTACTGCCATTCTTGTGGTTTGCGAGATTATTTGCTTTGCTGTTTGGTAATAAGAGTAAATGGGAAAATGCAAAGGGTCAAATAGAAAAATTTGATTCTGTTGATCAATCGGCTATAGATTACGAAAGAAAAGTACGCCAAGAATTTGGTTTGATGTGATTAATAAATTGATGCAGAAAAAGTAGCGGAGTAAAGAAAAACAAATGGTATTAAAGGTAATTGGTTATATTTTATTAGTGCTTTTGGTTATATTTGTAATTATGTTTATTGCAGCTATGATTAAAAAAGGCGATTCTGTTTACAGAAATAACAAAGAACAGAAAAATCCGATGGCAGGCAAGCGAGTAGTGTTTGTTGAGGATGAGAATGACAAAGAAAATGCAGACGGATTAAGAGGTCATCTTATTGATGTCGGTGATTCAAATCCTCCGAGATGTGTATATAACAAATTTTTTAAAAGAGTATTTGATGTGATTGTTTCATTCGGCGGTTTGGTTATTCTTTCTCCTGTTTTCTTCGTGTTGGCACTTGCAATTAAAATCGATGATCCCGGTCCGGTTTTATTTACTCAGAAGAGAGTTGGGGAGGATAAGGTGTATTTCAAACTTCATAAGTTCCGCAGTATGAAAATGAACACACCTCATGATGCCCCTACTCATATGCTTGAAAATCCGGAGCAGTACATTACAAAGGTTGGAGAATTTATCAGAAAACACAGTCTTGATGAATTGCCGCAGATTTGGGATATTTTTATTGGAAATATGAGTATTATAGGACCGCGTCCGGCTTTATGGAATCAAGATTATCTTATTGCCGAAAGAGATAAGTACGGAGCAAATGATATTAAACCCGGTTTAACGGGTTGGGCTCAAATTAACGGTAGAGATGAATTAAAAATCGAGGAAAAAGCAAAG
>JAUNFB010000064.1:1613-4490 GCA_030525245.1 Erysipelotrichia bacterium | reverse complement strand
ATTAATAATAGCATAAATATTCAAATATGCATATAAAAAAATATGCATAAGTACACATTTTTTTCACAATAAAAACACTTTTAAAATTTCCTATATAAAGTGTCCAAAACTTTCACACTATGAATTTCCGAAGATTGAGTAAAAACATAGTGCTTTGAGTATTTTGTTATAAGGTGTTTTATTAATAATCACCTCAATGTGAACAATTGATAAACTAATATTTTCAATGCTGGAAAGATCATTTTTCTTCTTATATCGTTTGAATCAACAACATTATAAGCCTAATCACCGATAGTAACATATCTATTTACAATAGAGTTGCTACAACAATATTCTCAGCTTTAATCTCATTAACCTCATAATTCTGTTACGTTAATCAAACGCATATATTGGCTTTATATTTGAGCAACAAAAAAAGTTGTGCCTATAACACAACTTTTTAAATTATTCTTCGGCAGAATTATTTTTATTGTCCTGCAATTTTGCTTCAATTTCATCATATATTTCCGGATGAGCTTGCAAGAACAAACGAACATTTTCTCTTCCCTGACCGATCTTTTCTCCGTTATAAGAGAACCAAGCCCCGGATTTTTCAATTATATTATCTTCTACCGCTAAATCAATAATTTCCGAAGCTCTCGAGACACCTTCACCATACCTGATCTCGATAACAGCTGTTTTAAATGGTGGTGCGACTTTATTCTTAACGATTTTGACATTAACTTTATTACCGATAATATCCGTACCCTGTTTAATTGCTTCACCTTTTCTGACTTCTATTCTGATTGAAGCATAGAATTTCAAGGCTCTACCACCGGTAGTTGTTTCCGGATTACCATAAACAACACCAATTTTTTCACGTAATTGGTTGATAAAAATTACCGTGCACTTGCTTTTGTTCATGACCCCGGATAATTTACGCATAGCCTTACTCATTAATCGTGCCTGCAAACCCATCGAAGAATCGGACATAATGCCATCCAACTCCGCTTGTGGAACAAGAGCGGCAACACTATCCACAACCAATAAATCTATGGCTCCTGATTTAATCAATAATTCTGCAATTTCCAAAGCTTGCTCACCGGAATCCGGTTGAGACAAAATCAATTCGTCAATGTTTACGCCCAAGTTTTTAGCATATGTCGGATCTATGGCGTTCTCTGCATCAATATAGGCTGCTCTTCCGCCCTTTTTTTGAATTTCCGCAATAGCCTGTAAAGCTAAAGTAGTTTTACCGCTTGATTCCGGACCGTATATTTCAATAATTCTTCCTCGCGGATATCCGCCGATACCCAATGCCTTATCAATCAGCAATGAGCCGGAAGAAATAGCATCCTCTTCTACTTTTACACTATCACCAAGGCGCATGATCGAACCTTTGCCGTAAGTCTTTTCAATTTCCTTAATGGTTTGCGCCAATACATCGGCCTCGTTTTTTTCTACCATATAATCTTATTCTCCTTCTATTGTATAATATTCTAAAAAAACTTATTTTCCTATTTATCCTTTAAAATAATTTCTTTTGCTTGCATAAAATAATCAATTCCACTGATCATCGATATTAATGCTGAAAACCACAACAAAATATCCGCAACAGGTACAGAAATAAGTTCAAAAGGAAGATTATTTAATAAAATCAAAATAATACAAATCATTTGGGAAGCCGTCTTCAATTTTCCTAATTTTCCAGCTGCCATTACAAAATTCTTGCTGGCAGCAATTTGTCTGACCCCATCAACAATTGTATCGCGCCAAATCATTATCATTACCGGAATGAATGAAATAGTATTGTTGGCAACAAAAATGATAAATAAAGTCGTTGTTAAACATTTATCAGCAATCGGGTCAATAAACTTACCGAAAGTGGTAATTTGATTGGTTTTTCTTGCAATCATTCCATCAAGCATATCACTCAGGGATGCAATCACAAAAATGATCAAAGATATAATATTTTTTAAGGAAATAGACACTGTTCCCACATAGTAAACAGGTAATTCAATGTTAAATTGAGCATACGGGAAAATCCATACTAAAACAATAAGCGGTATTAATATTAAACGAAATATCGATATTCTGTTAGGTAAATTCATAATTTTTTCTCCTTTGAAGTAATTATAGCACAGTTTATTTCTCCATAACAAAAAAGCGTCTAAACGCTTTTTATAATTAACCAAACGTAAGCCATGTTCTGTTCCGGATAACCGGTGGCAACCATTTATCTAGGCTAATGCCTCCCTGTTTTCTTCATTTCGTCAACTTTGGGTTCCCCTACCAAATTTGGGTTTCTCACTTATGGGGTTTACATCGTTCCACTTTTAACATTTCTGTTAAACTTCGTCACTGTTGCACCTTAAGATGCTCGTCCATATATTGCTACTTAGGATTAGTCATCGCCGTCTGTGCCTGACCTTATTTATTAAATCAGCATAATCAGTACTATCATCGCAGATAGTGTGAGCATGGACTTTCCTCTACCTTGCGGCAGCGATTGCCTCGTTGGTTATTTACGATTAAAAACTTCTTGTTCCAAGCGGGCAATTCTTCTCAAAATGTCCACTTGCGACAAATTATTAACTGCAGGTGTTGATTCATTTTCAGCATTGTTCTTTTCCATCATATTGATCTTATTTTCCAATTCAATAACTCTGGCTTTTAATTTATCCGTAGCATTTTGATACATCGCAACCTGTTCGTTCAAATCAGCAATCATTTTTTGATAAGTATCATAATCCTGAACCACCTGATCCAAAAAGCTGTCCACCTCAATCGGTGAAAAACCTTTGAATTCAATGTTAAACTCCTTGTTTAAAATAGTATCAATGTCCAAATTAATGTTACGTTCCATATATCCACTTCCCTACAAATACAATTTTAGTA
>JAUNFB010000064.1:0-1603 GCA_030525245.1 Erysipelotrichia bacterium | reverse complement strand
TACTTTGCAAGTAGATTATTATTTTTACATGCAATCTCTTGTATCATATTAAATCAATTAATAAAATGAATTTTATAATTCCGCTTTCATCCCTCTTACAATTCATCGAAAACATCACATCTTTTGCAGTTAAAAAATGAAATATTCTTTATTATCGTTTCAACTTTAAATCAGTTCATTACGTATGATTTTTTTTGTTAAACTCATTCATCTGTTTCCTTCTCATACATTTCTTTGTTGATATACCATCTGATTATTGTTTGTGGTATTTCCATATTAAATTCTTTACGCATTATCTTCTGAATATCATCTGTTTTTATTTTTTGATATTTTTCAATGAATACAGAAACGAATTTTTCTTTGTTTTACGCTTGATCTGTTTTTATAAATAAACGATAGTTTTCAAATCGTAGCATTTTAACATTAGATATTAAAGAAATAACTGTATCATAGAAATCAACAGGTAAATTGTATTTCTTCCATTCATCAAATAAGCATTTTTCAGTGATAGAATAAAAATTAAAATATTCATTTTCTATTATTTACTTATTAATCTTTTCCCGCAAGTCAGAAATCATTTGCTTACTTATACCCATTGAATTTAGTTTGGTAATAGTTATATAGGTATTACGATCATATCTGAATAAATCTCCATCATACAACATAGAATTGAGATAATCGATATATGTTGTTCCTATGTTCCGATATTTTTGTTCTGCTTTGTAGTAATCTTTTTTCTCTATTATACCCACATCATCAGCATATCCGTTTTCAGTTACGAATTTGTTATATAAATCAACCAGTTCATCTACCACTATTTGCTTATTCAAGTTTTTCAAAATCATTTCAAAAATACCGACTTTAATTAACGGAATATATTCACCGAAGCAAATAATAATATTATTTTTTTAAACAACATGTTTTTTTGCCGATCATCAATCAGATCTTTCTTTATCAAATTCTTAGTTTGTTCATTTCCTTTGGGATATTTTAGAGAAAGGAAATAATATGCATCTGCTCTTTGTACATTATTTTTTGCTTTCTCGTCAAAAGGTCAAATATTTAAATAAATC
Organism: Erysipelotrichia bacterium; assembly: GCA_030525245.1. GTDB lineage: Bacteria > Bacillota_I > Bacilli_A > Erysipelotrichales > Erysipelotrichaceae > UBA1783. The sequence goes on along the minus strand of JAUNFB010000064.1, from coordinate 530 downwards.
CGTTTCTGATAAATGCATACTTTTTGTTATCTCAAGCAATTCTTCAACAGTAAAAGGATTAGAAAAAGATTTGACAATAAGTTTATATCGGAAGCAAAAGGATAATCAATTTTATTATTTTTCATCAATAAATCCGAAGCATTTTTAATTTTTTGATAATTGGCCTTTCCGATATTATAAGTTTTTTTAATTCATTCTCATCATCAATATGCATTAGTTGATTAATGGTTATTTGATTGTGAAAAAGTTGTTCAGTTAAACCATTGGTTAAGCCATAAGGAATTAAATCATATACCGACAATTCATAATCTTTATTTTTTCATTAGTAATATTTTTAATTATTAAATTCTTTTTAGGAGAATTATCTCTGAATATTTTATCCAAACAAAAGCTGTCTTCTGCTAAATCATCAAAAAGAATACCGATTTTTACCATTTTTTTCGATCGTACTTACTACTACTCCGTATTCGCAAAAAATATATAATAATTTTATCGGTACTCCTTTCATTATCTCTCTGTATTAATTATAT
>JAUNFB010000029.1 GCA_030525245.1 Erysipelotrichia bacterium | reverse complement strand
GATGTATTTATCAAGATTGGAAACATTTTATGCAACATAATCAGCATTATGTTGCTTTTATAATATCAAATGCATATTTTCCATTCTTTGACGATGCTCTGAACCGGTAGAAACAATATATATACGAGTTGTATTAATACTGCTGTGTCCGAGTATGTCGGCAAGTTTGACAATATCTTTTTCTTTGCTGTAAAAAACTCGGGCAAAAAGATGACGAAGATTATGCGGATAGACCTTTTGAGGATTAATGTTTGCTTCTTTACATAATTTCTTCATTTCTCGCCATATATTTATTCGATTTATTGCTTTCCCTTTTTTAGTAATAAAAATCATTCCGCTTTTTATATTGTTCTTATTTGCATAATCCAATAATTTCTTTTTCAATTTTTTAACGATAAATATGAAACGTGTTTTTGATTTTAAGGAAATTATTGCTTCACCTTTATTAACAGCTTCTACGGTTATATATTGTAATTCACTTACTCTTATTCCCATGGCACAAATCGTTTGCATAATCAAACTAAGTCTTTCGTTATTTTTACTTTCAGCAATTTGACACAATTTAATATATTCGGTCTTTGTCAATTCTCTTTCTTCAGCACAAAATATTTTCTGTTGTTTTTTAAATAATTTGACTTTTAAATCATACCAATCCAAAAAAGAAAAATAACTGTTTAGACTTACCAACATTGAATTGATGCTGCTCACAGTATATTTTTCTTTTAAGTATTCTTTATATGCAATTACTTTTTCTTTGGTTATTTCTTCATTATTGTTATATTCAAGAAATTTTTGGATATCCCTAATATATTTTTCTATTGTCGCATTGCTTTTTTCATTAAATACTAAATATTTTTTAAAATCATCTGTTTTTTCAATTGTTATAATTCTTTTTCCCATATTATCATCTCCGATCAATTTAATTTTACTGAATCAAAGAGATAAATATCACACAATCTGTCTTTCTCAATCTATCGAACAATTAGTTGAGTGATAAAATAATAGAAGGTTATGATGATATATTTTTATATTGTATCCTTGTTAAATAAATAAAGCAGAAGGAATTCTTCTGCTTAATATTCATCTTCTTCGTTTTCTACAACTTCATCTTCTTGATATTCGTCATCATTTTCATCATCACTGTCATCGATTTCCTGCAAATCTTCTTCCGTTACAGCCACTTCATCATATTTACAATGTGATTTTAAGTTCCAGAAGTTATTGTCAAGATTTACAAAACGTCCATCAAGAGAAAGATTGGTATAAAATTGTGAAATTTTTTTGGAAGCCATTTTTTCATCATAGCCCATTTCCGTTTTAACCTTTTCCCAAAGATCTTTAAACGGCATACCTTCCTTACAATCCAATAATAAGTTGTAGGCAACATCTATTGCTCTAACGCTCAATTTTTTCATCTCCTATATCGTGATATGATTATAGCGATCATAGATGTTAATTGCAATAGTTTTTTAAAAATTTTATTCAATTTTAAGAAGATAATTCTTTCAATTATTCAACTTCCAATATCTTTTTTAATTTATCCGAATTACCTAAATTATCAATAAACAATTGAGCAATCGTTCCTTGTAATAAAATAGCGATAATCGTTCCTATACCGTAACTTCCCTGCATTAAAATACCGCCAATCAATAATACAGCATCGATTACCATCCGCACATAGTTAAATTGGATCGTAAACTTTTCACTCAAACAAATCACAAATCCGTCATAAGGATTATTGCCGCAATTGCAGTTTGAACCTAAGCCAATACCTAAACCAATAGTGACCAAACCCAACAACATAAATACAATGCGTAATGGTAACGAATCTACAGGTACTAATACTATATCGGCAAGTTTTATTCCCAGGGAAATAAACAAAGGATAAACAAGTGTCGGTATAGTTAAGGCTTTAGGCTGAACAAATAAAGTTAAAACAACAAAAAGCGCATTCGCAACGATACTGCATAAAGCCAAATCGATATTAAATGTTTTGGAAATACCTTGTTCAAAGGTAGTCATTGAATCTGCCCCTAAATCGGCACTGACAAAAAAAGCAATTCCTAATCCGATAATCATACCGCTGATAATCATTACTGCCATTCTCTTAATAAATTTTTTACTCATATCCTATAACACTCTTTCTTTATTGTTTGATAAATCTTTTTTAAATCATCATAATACTCTTTTTCAACCATTGACAACCTTTTGCGAAACAACACATCGTCAATCAACAAATTGTTCAAACACTGTTCAATAATTGAAGTGAATTTTTCATCGTCAGAATATATATCCAAATGTAAAATTTGTCTCTTTAACATTTCACAATATATTTGGACTGATCCAAAACCACAATTTTCCTTGATTATCAATGTATATGGTTTATCTGTTTGATAAATATACTTATAATTGTGATATTTTTCCATTCTATCCTCAATATCTTTTTCCTGGGCAATACGATATATATGTCCGTATTTATCAGCCAAAGATTGTAAGATAGCTTTTTTTAAATCACTGTAATAAATTAACGGATTGCTTTCGGTAATATTAATAATATCATTGCGTTCATTTATGAGCCTTGCTCTTTTAAATTTATCACAATCCCAATAAAGCGAACCGGTCTGTAAACATCTTTCATTTTTAGTCAGATAAAAGTTGTCAGTTACTCTTTTATCATTTAAACAAATTTCGTTTTCCTTATTTAAATATAAAGGTAAATCAAATTTTTTTAATGCTTGATAAATAACATTGATTTGTTTGTTAATGTCATAATTATTTAAGTAAAGCAAGAAGGCATAGTTCAAGACTCCTGTATCATTATATACAGCTTTACCCAAAGTGGCTCTGCGACATAATACCGCCTGCTCATTTTCTAATTGAGAAATATTTACTTGTTGATAAGGTGATTGATTATTGCCCAAAAGAACCGAATTATTATTCTGCCACAATACAAAAATCATACTGTCATCGGGTATGTTATTAAAATAATAATCGATCAATGCCTGATTATGAAAAGGATTGATATTGTCACTCTCTAATAAATATATGTTTTCAACCACTATAATACTTCCTTCGGAAAAAATATTTTCTCATCTTGATATGTACTGTTTTGACATATCGAAGAAACGATCTTACTGACAGAAGATAATTCGGCTATTTCACCATTATCCATTAAAACCCAAATACTGTGTGTCTGACCATTATATGGGGTGTAAGGATTCTGCGTTTGATGATCCCAATAAAAATAATATTGTTTATCATAACCTTTTTCTTTTAATTTAGACAATATGTCTTGGCTGTTTTGCGGATTACTGTATTTAAACAAATTGCGCGTTAATAGTCGCATTGCCAAATCGGCCAATATCTTGTCGTCACCTTTGCTCATCAAGCGGAAAGAATAAAGACAAGTGCTGTCATCAAGATCAAATATATCCTCGTTGCTTAAAATTTCTTTTGTCAATAAATTCCGATACATCGGATATTCATCTAAAATTTTAGTCGGATTTTCTTTATATAAATCGACCAATCTTTTGAATAAATTTTTCAATATGACATCATAACTGCGACTGACAGCATGGAAATATACCTGCCAATACATATGATATCTAGCCATAATATAATCTTCGATAGTATGCATACCGCTGACCTTAACAGCTAATTTATCATCGGCAACCCGCATAGTTCTTAAAATTCTTTCCAAATCAAACTCGCCATACTTTGTGCCGGTAAAATACGAGTCACGTAATAAATAGTCCATTCTGTCAGCATCCAATTGGGAACTGACCATTTGACACAAAATGCCATTAGGATGTGAACCATCGATTACTTTAGCTACATCATCAGCCAAATGCGGTGAATAATTATCCAGAATATCTTTTATTTCCGATTTCTGGCTGATTATCTGGACGGTATATTCTTCATGTTTTTTATGCATGATAGTCTCAAAAGAATGGGAAAACGGAGCATGGCCAATATCGTGAAGTAACCCGGCAAGCATAACAGTTATTTTTTCATATTCCGTCAACTTTTCTTTCAAATCACCGACTTCGTTAACCATTCGACGAACAATTTCATAAACTCCTAAAGAATGAGCAAAGCGGGAATGTTCTCCGGTATGATAAGCCATAGAAGTCGAACCGAGTTGTTTTATTCTTCTTAAACGTTGAAATTCTTTGGTTTGAATACATTGCCAAACAACACTATCATCAACTCTGACATAACCGTGAATCGGATCTCTGAATACTTTTTCTTCACTCAACTTATTCATTGCTGTCCTCCTATTTATCAATATTATTTTAACATAATTTTCACAATCGTATATAAAAGTATCAGCATTAAACTACCAAAACAACCATTAAAATATTTTAAATAGATTAACCAATCGCAAATGTATTTTTTATGCATAAAATTTTAATAATAAAAATTAGTATCGGTCGATATTGTCTATCAAATTTTATATCCGCATCATTGCGGACGAGCCGCAAAATCACGAACCGTTTTATTTCAATTGAACAAAAGAATGTTTTTTATTAAAATATTAAGGGAGTGTTTATGAATAACGAACTAAAAAAGAACTACTTATTGAATGTTGACAGTTGTGACAGCTATGGTGAAATAACTTTACCGGCTTTTTTCACTTTCATGCAAAATATCAGCATTGAACATGCCGATATTTTAGGCTTACACCCTTATTATCTTTTAAAAAAGAATGAGTTTTGGGTAGTAACCCATATCATATTAAAAATAATTGAACCGATATATTTTACCGAAGAATTTGAACTGACAACCTGGCCGCAAAAAAGTGCGGAAACATTACGCAATTATCGCCAATACCGTTTTGAAAAGAATAACAAAGTATTTGCTTTAGGGAAATCACAATGGGCAGTCTTGAAAAATAAAAATGTGATTGAACTTAATCAATCTTCTTTCCCAAATAATTTAATTTATCCGGAAAGAGAAGAATTCAATCAAGCTCTTGCTCAATTTATCGATGATTTTAGCGATGATGATTTAGTCAAAGAATATAAAGTATCCTCTACGGATATCGACATCAATCACCACATGAACAATGTTGCCTATTTACGTACTCTCTTAAGTTGCTTCAGCGTTGAACAAATTCATTCGGTAAAGTTTAATTCCGTAGAAATACATTACGGTAAATCGGCTTATGAGAATGAAGTATTGAAAATCTATATCAAAAATGAAAACAAGAATTTACGATTTGCGATAAAAAAAGATAACGGCAAAAATGCTGTTATAGGTAAAATAGAATACACCAAAAGATAGGAGAATAGTATGAATATTTATCAAATGTGTAAAGAGGCAGCCGATTATATTGCCTCTATTGTTGATTGCAGCGATGCTATCGGATTAATCTTGGGAAGCGGTTTAGGAAATCTAGCCGAAGAAATTGAAAATCCGACAATCATATCTTATAAAGATATACCGAATTTCCCAATGACAAAAATTGCCGGTCATGCCGGAAAATTAGTTATCGGAAAAATCAACGGTAAGAAAGTGATGTGTATGCAAGGACGCTTCCACTTTTATGAAGGCTATGATATGAAAATTGTATCAATGCCGGTAAGAGTAATGAAATTATTAAAATGTAAAGCCCTAATCGTAACCAATGCTGCCGGAGGAGTTAATCGTAATTTTGATGAAGGTTGTTTAATGCTGATTGATGACTTTATTAATTATATGGGCGATAATCCGTTAGTAGGAGATAATGTTGAACAATTTGGTGTTCGTTTTCCGGATATGACCAAAGCGTTGGACGAAAACCTGAAGAACATCGCTGTTGATTGTGCCAAACAATTAAATATTAATCTGCAAAGAGGAACTTATATGGCTTTCCGTGGTCCAAACTATGAGACACCGGCAGAAATTAAATTTGCTTCCATAATCGGAGCCGATGCTGTCGGTATGAGTACCGTTCCGGAAATATTGGTTGCTCGCCACTGTAATTTACCGACTGTCGGCATTTCTTGCATTACCAATATGGCTGCCGGTATAACCGGAAAAGAATTAAATCACAAAGAAGTTGAAGAAGTTGCTAAAAGAGTGAACGTTCAATTCCGCTCATTGATCAAAGAAATAATCTCTAAAATATAGAGGGAACAGAATAAAGTGAACCGTCAAAAATCAAATAAACTATGACGGTTCGCTTTTTATTATTCAATAATTATTGTTTAATTAGTATTCAAAAAATCACAGTTATATTTCAAACTGTGATTTCATAACCATTTATTACATGACTTTAAACAATGTTAATAAAACGCCTAAAACCAATAAACCATAAATAATTAAATTAGTATTTGTTCCTTTTTTAATCAATTTATATACAAATAATGATAACAACAGTGGCAATAAGTTAGGCATTATTTGATCACATATATCCTGCAAAACAAATGTACCGCCACCCATTTCCAATGTTAAAGCCAAAGGTACTTTTACAATTTGCGGAATCATACCACCGATAACCAGCATACCTAAAATCTTCGCTGCTTCGGTTAGTTTTGCTAAAGTTCCATCTGCTTGAATTTTACTTAAAAATTGACGACCGCCTCTATATCCCAACTTAAATCCATACCAACGAGTTAAAGTTGACGGGATCAAATTGAACAACAAGTATAAAATAACGCCAAGAATGTTTCCCTCAGCTGCTAATGGTGCTCCGATACCGCAAGCAATTAAACGGAATGTACCCCAGAAGAAGCTGTCTCCTATACCTGCTAAAGGTCCCATTAAAGCAATTTTTACCGAGTTAATCGAATCAGGATCAAACTGACCGGTTGTGTCATTAGCATATTCTTCTTCCATAGCACAAGAAATACCCAAACAGAATGGTACAAATGCACATGTTGTATTAAACATTGTGTTATGTCTTTTTAATGCTTCTACAAGATCATCATGTTCCGGATACAATTTTTCCAAAGCCGGAACCATTGCTCGCATAAACGGAATTCCCTGCTGTTTATCATAAGAATAACAACCTAATGCCTGATATGAACGCCAAAATACTTTACTTAAATCTTGCTTTTCCAATTGTACATTTGCCATATTAGTCATCCTCCACTTCGTTTGGTTTTAAGAAATAATAAATAACTGCACAAGTCACACCGATTAAAGCTGTAGCTACGCTTCCTAAACCGAAATAAGTCGGTAATAAGAAGCCTAACAGGAAGAAGCCGACAAACTTCATATCAAATGAGAATTGTAATAATACACCGATACCTACAGCCGGTAAGATCTTGCTTGCATTAGCTAAGCCGGTTCTTATAGTCTGTGGAATAGCATTAACAACAGCATTTACTGCTGTACTTCCGGCACTTACCGCAATAAATACCGCAATTCCATACATTAAAGCTTGTGTGGCACAACCTGCTAAACCAATCCAGAAAATCTCTTTTGTGTTTCCCTTTTCTGCTGCTGTATTAGCCATCGGTGACCATACCGAAATAGTAATTGTATTATTTAAAGTACCGATTAACGTTGCCAATAAACCGACAGGTATTGCAATGGCAGTTGCTTCTGCTACTGACAGGTTATTTAATATTGCTAAACCGCACGCTACACATGATCCAGTAACAACTTCAGTAGGAACTGCTCCGACCTGCACAACACCAGCCCAAATCAACTCCAAAGAGCCGCCAATAATAACGCCTTGTTTTAAATCGCCTAACAATAAGCCGATAATCGTACACAACCAGATAGGTCTGGCAATCATCTGTTGCCCTAACCAACCTTGTTCTAATCTTCCGTAAGCTGCAACTAAACTAACTAAGAACGCTTTAAGAATCATAATCCTTTTCTCCTTTTTCTATTTCTCAAATGCTTTTGTAATTCCTGAAAAGTCAACCTTAGGCATTGCCGGTGTTACCTGAGCAAATACTTCGATACCGGAATCATTTAATTCTTTAAGTAAGTTATATTTTTCCTCATTTAAATAGACATTATCGCTTACTTTCACTTTGCCTTCGGTTTGCCTTCCATCTTCACCATCAACTTCAGGACCAACATTGATATGTTTTATTGCCGGACATCTTTTAGCTAAATAATAGGCATCTTCAACCGTAGCTACCGAGACAAAGATCTTCTTATTCGCATACTTTGTTGAATTCAATCTGTCTACTGTCTTATCAAGATCCCAAACATAAACACTTTCGACTCCACCGGGTTTGGCTAATTTTAGCGTCATTTTGTGAAATTCATCATTTGCTGCTGCCGTATTAGCAACGACCAAGATCTGCGGATTGTATGAGCCACACCAAGTAACCGCTACCATTCCGTGAATGAGTCTTCCGTCAATTCTAACTAATTGAATCATATTAATCCTCCTCATCTTCGAGAATCGTATTAATAAAATCATTCATGTACACAATCTGATTTTTAGCCTGTTCAATCATTTCGTTAATTGTTGTCAAATCAATCTCATTTTTAAATCCTATCTCCAATATCAATGGCAAATTCATGCCGGAAATTAAATGAAATTGATATTCCCTTAATAAACGCGTAAATATTTGGTTAACAGAACCACCGACAATATCGGTAAAAACAACAACATCTTCATTTTTATAAAGATTTAATAGATCTCTTGCTCTTGTTTCAAAACCCGTATCATCCATTGTTTGTTCAATAACCGCTATTTCCGATAAACCGAAAAATTGAGCAGTCTGACTCATTCCTTCAGCAAGTTTGCTGTGAGATGCCAGAATGATTTTCATATACTATCCTCCTTCAATTAAAAATTACTTACTGGTATATATATTCTAATATATATATATATATATATCAACATAAATATATGATTTTTTTCGTTTTTTTCTAAAATATATATACATTTATCATTAAGTATGCTAACCTTATTACATACTTACTTACTGGATTCAATGAAAGGAATGAGGAAAATGGAAAAAGAAAAACTTTCAATGATCGGTCATATTATTGACACTCCCCGCGTTTTAAAAAAAGCATATGAAATAAGAGAAGATTATATGGCTGACTTTGTTAACGCCTTTGTTAATCACAATTTCAAAAAAGTATATTTTTTAGGTTCAGGAACATCGAATAATGTTTCTATGGTTATCAGAAATATTTTTGTAGATATTTTACATATCGAAGGTGTTGCCATCCCACCGACACTTTTTACTTATCACGAAGACTTAAATCCGGCTAATGTATTTAAAAAAGAAGAAATTTGCGTTATTGGTTTTACCCAGCACGGCGATTCGATCTCAACTTGTCAAGCCTTGGAAAGAGCACATAAAGAAGGATATTTTACTATCGCTGTTACCGAACAGCTAAATTCAATTGCCGAAAAATTCTCTGATGCTTATTGCCATTTGGTATGTGAAGAAGAGGAAATCGGACCGGAAACCAGAGGTTATACCGAAACAATTCTGCAATTTTATATTTTAGCTATCGAAATTGCCAAGAAAAAGGGCATTATTGATCAAAAACAATATGATTCATTAAATAAGGATGCCTTAGATGTTGCTAATAATTTACACATCATAGTAGAACAATCTATTCAATGGTATAAGGACAATAAAGCAGAATTTTTAAATATGACAAAATCATCTATTGCCGGCTATGGGTATAACTATCCGACTGCTTTAGAAGCCAGATTAAAATTTTTCGAAACATATACTCGCCCTTGTACTGGTTATGAATTTGAAGAACAAATGCACGGACCATTCAGAGCCTATAATGCGGATAATTATATGTTTGTCATCGTTTCGGAAGGCGAAGCTGAAAAAGAAAGAGCCAGAGCAGCCATCCCATACTATAAAGATGCTTTTACTGAGCATGTGTTCGTGGTTACTGCCGAAGATGACTTCTCATTATCTGCTAAAGACTTAAAACTTTCTTTCAAATCTTCAGACATTTTATCACCGATAATTTATATTATTCCTTTCCAAGTTTTATCGGCTTTAATTTGCGAAGATGTAGGAATTGACACAAAAGTAAGTCCAATTAAAAAACGCTATTTCTCTTCTCATTATCCTGCAGCAAGACATAACAACTTAGAAGATAAATAGTAAACGAGGCAGAGTAACCACTAAAAAGGCATTCTTAAGTATTACACTATATTTAATAGAATGCCTTTTTTAATGAATTTTAGTTATAATTATATGTATATATGTTAGGAGAATTTACTTATGAGAGACTGTGCAAAATATAAAATTATTGAAAATTATATAACCGATGCGATAAATTCCGGCAAATTGAAAGCAGGAGACCAAATCGAAACCGAATTACAATTAAGTCAACAATTTAATATCGGCAGAATAACAGTCAATAAAGCATTAAACAATTTAGCTAATCAAGGAGTATTAAAAAGAGTAGCCGGAAAAGGTTCATTTGTTGCCGAAAAAATTTTGACTAAAAATATGCGCAGTCATAATTCTTTTACCGAAGATATGGCTGCTTTAGGTAAAAAGGCCGGTTCAATCCTTTTAGAATACAAAGTAATGAAAGCAACCGAATTCCCCGAAATTGCCAAAAAGTTCTCCATATCGGAAAATGATTATATTCATTACTTTGTAAGAATTAGAACCGCAAACGATATGCCTATCGCCTTAAGTTATACCTATATAAACTCGCTGGTTTTACCGTCAATTAATATCAAAGCCTTAGAAGGTTCATTGAAACAACAATTGGTTGATGCAGGAGTTAATATCGACGGTGACAGGGAAATTACTCTTTCTTCGCATTTACCGACACCGGAACAAAAAAAGTTGTTAAATATCGGAACAGTTGCCTTATTAAAAAATTCTCACATTTCTTATACTGCTGAAGGTACAGCTTATGAATATAATGAAACATATTATCTCGGAGACTATTATGAATATTCTTTTACTGTCAACCGAAACAACAACCATTAACAGAAATATTTATAGTTAATATGCCATATTAATTCGGTATTAAAAGGTAGCAACAAAATAAAGCTCCAATATATCTTGTATTTCAAATATATATTGGAGTTGGATCTGATGTCAATGATCGCCTGATTCAATCAGTCTCACCGAGCGCCACAGCAGTTTCCTGCGGCATGTTTTCTTCCTGAACGAGTTTCTCTTACAAAGTTTCATCTGAAACACGGAATAACAAAATTGCCTTGGCGTTGTCCATGTTGGCACAGTTTTGAAAATCATGCCAGGATGCGTGGTGAAATGACCCGTCTCTTATCAAAGCTCTTTGAAGTCTGGTCCAATCGAATTTCCATAGCAGTCCTCTTTTCTATGTTCGTAATTAAGTATAAGGTTGGAATGTAAATTGTGTTAACCGAACTACGTAAAATAAAAGTAAAATCAGAGCAGATAAAAATTCCGGCGCATCTACACGGTGACACACCGGAATTTAACAAATTATTGCTATTTTGAATAATACGATAGAACACACCTGTAAAATGTACCCTATAAAGTGGACTTTCAAAAAGAGAGACCTACTTTATAGGTTTTTATTACGTACTGTTGTATAATACCTGTCTTTGGGAATAAAGTAAGCATTTATTTTACAGCGTCTTCCCCGTTTTCCGACAAAGTACTACGGTTTTACCTAAAACTTCGGAAGTTAAGTCACATTTATTATAAAATTCAAGAATATTTTGAGTTTTGCAAGATAAAAGATTCATATATATAAATGTAGTTCACAAATATATTCACGCAAACCATCTCAATTACGGATATCATTATTATATTTAATCTATTATTAAATTGAACAAATCGACATCAAAATAATAAAAAACTCGGATAAATCCGAATTTTTTATTAGGGTAAAGAAATATATTCATGACTACTGATTTAGTCAATATATCCACTGATTGGTAAGGTGTACATGTTATCATCCGTTACCGGTTGATATTTTTTACTTTCATGTTCATCGCTCCAACCATTTGGAACTCTATATACTTCATTGGTTTCCGTATTATAAATACGTTCATATCCCAATGTAGCATCGCTTTGTTTTTGACTCATAATATCATATGCCGCACTTCTGCTTTCCCAAGATGACATTATTCCATTCATAATTTCATTAAAATTCTGGCTGATTTGATTTGCTAAGGCTACTTTTTCATTGCTTGCCTGATTTGTAGCACCGACAAATGAATCAGAATATTTTAAGCTGTTCATGCACTCGGTTAATAATGCTTCCCATTCAATAAAGGTGTCTTTTACAGCCGTAATAGCAATAACATTATAAGCCATATAATATCCGCCATCGGTACTTGGAATTACATAGTATTGTGCCGGTCCTGCAGCAATCTGCATGCTTCCGAAATCCACAACCGATGCGGTAAATAATCCTTCTCCTTCTTTACCGGTACTATCGGTAAATGTAGCCCGCAACAGTTCATCATTAATCGCATAATTTTTCAACCCACTGTTAGCCGGAAAACGATCTACAACAGTAAAATTATTAAATTTCGGGAATTCATATCCGGAATAAGTAACATCATAAGCAGTCGCAAAATCAGCATATTCATTAAATATCTTATAAAAATTTTCAGTTGATGGATTCTCCAATACCGGAGCGGCAGCTAAAATATTCGCACTGTAATTACCGCTGTTCGCATTGTATTGCCAAGCTGCCTTTGCTGCTTGACTATGCAGTAAAATTTCCGCTTTCAAAAGAATAAACATTTGATTTAAAGGTTCTTCCGGATCGTATATTCTGATTGAATGATCAATATTAATACCTCCGGTTGTAACTTTCCATCCTTTAGGAATCTTGATGCTGAAATCATCACATTCATACAATTCGGTTTCTACTGTCTTTGCTTTGGTTTCTGTAATATTCACTTTTTCACCACATCCTGTTAGAGAAACAAACAAAATCATAATAATTAATAAAATCGATATTTTTTTCATTTTATAAACTCCTTTTAGTATCGAGCATTTATTTTTTCATAGACATCTTCGGGAATTTTTATTTCGTGTGCTTCGTAGTCATTTCCGATCACTTCACTTAAAGATATCATTGTATAATCCTTAGTTATGACATAACGATATGTAAAGGTTAAAATATCATCATAATACTTACTCAATAATTCCAATTTTTCCAAACGATATTTATTACCGCCATTATATTTAGGAAGATATTTAGACACTGTACCATCACTGTTTATACATTGCTCATCTTGAGTTAATAACATATCCGGAATATCAGCATAGACAATTTGATAAAACCCCTTATCGGTTACCAATATATTTTCATTATATATCGTGATAATTTTCTCTTCACTGACCAATTTTGAACAATCCGTTTCATTGATTATAAAACCATGATTTTTATCGTAAGAATATACTTTAGGGAAACTGCCCTCTACCTGCATTGCATCTGCGGAATATAATTTACCATCGGCAACAACTAATCTCTTACCGTCAAAGTAAGTGATTTTATCTTGAAAGCCGCTAATTTCTTTCAATTCTTTTTCACTTTGCCAACAATAAGTATGTTCAAAATAAATCATTCCGTATTGTGATTTATTGGCAATGTAAGGTCCGTTATTGGAAGGAGCACCGACACGATATCTGCTCTTATCAGCAAAAACAACATCAAATTCTGTTCCGTTTACATCTAAACTGTGCAAATACAGGACTTTTCCTGTTGAAGGTAAAGAGCCAACTTTAACACAATTTTGTTGATTGAAAAGAAGTTGATCACAATCAAATTTATAGATATCACCGCCGGAAACAAATATAGTCGAATTATCACCTGATGTTATGGTTGGATCTAAATCCGTAAAGACTGTATCGAAATTCAAAATGTCTTCACCACCGACAAATTTCTTATAGTCGGATTTGTCAAAAGCAATATTTCTTTGTTTCAACATCTCCTGTTCTAAGTTTTGCGGCTTTTTATCACAGCCGTTCAATATAAAGGATAACAAAAGCAGACAAATGATTATCAATTTACTGTTTAGATTTTTATGTCGCATTAACTTTACCCTCCCTTAATAAGCAAATTATATCTTCACTCGGCAAATAAGTATATAAGGGATTTCCGCCAACAGATTATAAACATTAATCAATACTGTATAAAGATGATATTTTCTTCGAATATTTCTGTTTGCTTACTTATATCATCTTTATAATCTATACAATTAAATTATGGTGTCAAACTGCCATGTGGGCCAAATCCATCTCTTTTAAGGCTCATCTTCAACTTACCGAACGGAAAATAATAAATTGTAAAATATGTTATTTGTTCTTCAGCATAATATTCATCAATCATAACTTTTACGGTCGCTAAAGGAAGAAATGGCGAATAAAATCCTATGGCATGTGATCTGATTTCGTGTACTATATTTTCAGGAACATCCTTACCGGAGTTATTATAATAAGCAGGATGGAGTGATATAATATTCAATGTTATAATTCCCACAATGGCAATTGCCACAAATATTTTAAATCGTTTATTTTTCATAATACGTTCCTTTTGTTTGTACTCCTAATAGCAATATATATCACCTTCATGATATTCCCATTTTTCTCCGCTTGCAGCTAAATTCCAAGCGTTTCTCGGATTTGGAACCCAATTATATTCCGAACCAAATCCCAACAATATTGAATGCTCATGCTCCTCTGAAAAAACATTATATGTTGAAACTGTTTCAGCAATATGGTAGCCTCTTTGAGCAACAACTCTAAATCTGCCGTTTTGTTGATATGCAGGTGTTTGACTTCCGTTTTTACTGTCTATTGCCCAGTAATAAAAAACATTGGTCGATAATTTTCTGGCATCATGACATCCGACACAGAATGTTAATACATTTGGATCATCGCATAGCTCAGTATCTAAATAATAATCAGGGATGTTTGTAGAAAAAGTTTTTCCTGTTAAAAGTTGGAAGGCACTTCCTAATTTGTATTCTTCGTTTGCGTGAATGTAATTATAAAATGCCACTTCCATCTCTAGTGTTTCATTATCATCTTTAATCAAATTATTGTAATTGTTATATCCTGATTCATAGGCAAAAATCAATGTTGTACGGTTTTTACCACTGGTTATTTCACTTTGAAATTTTGCCTGAACTATTGTCGGCATCCATTTAGCACCGCAATCTAATCGTTTATTGCCATCACCTAAATGTGGAAAAGTAGGACTTGTAGTACAAATAGCTTCAGTGTTCGTTGATTTTCGGTACAGATAAACATAATTGTTTCCACCTCTATAAACAAAATTATGATAGTATTCATCATAAGTAAATGCATTTATTGCTTGAGTACTCGTATTATTTCCACTGCTTTTTCTCACTGAATCAATATCGATTGCGCTATTTAAATTTTCACACTTTTTTACATATTTTATATTTTTAATGTCATAAGCAGAAGATGCTGTGCTTTTTGAACTAATTTTATCTTTAACTAATATATGATCCAAATGCATATTATCTGCATTTACCGCATCTTCAACGCCGTATTTTTCTGCAATAAATTCATTTATTCCGGTAATATGTCTGTTTACATCTTCATGAACACTTTCAAAATTTGACTGCTCATCATCTAATACAACGCCAATGGCAAATACTCCGACAACGCCACTATCGACAGTATACACAATTTGTGTTATGTCATCGGATGAAATTTTTGACACCTCACTTTCTAAGATTTCATATGAAATATTTTTTCAAATTCGATCTTGTATTCCGAATAATCATATAATCCCTTCTCTTCAGCCTTAATGTCTACTTTTGAGTCTATACTGATTAGTGTTGCAAATACTATTACAACTTTTATAAGTTTTTTTATTAATTTTTTCATTTTTTTCTTTTCTTTTTTTGGGGCAAGTAGTGCAGATTATATAAATAATCTACCAAAAAATATAATTATCAGTTTAGGTTTAATTTTTGCTTTTATCAGTCAGGTTCCATTTGCGTTTAACTCCTTGATTAATATCTACATAAATATTAAACAATTATCTTATTATTTCATATTCTTTTTTTGATCAATTTATAGTATATAATTAAAAAAGTGAGCAAAACAAAAAGCAATAAAATATTCTTTATCGCTCTTCACCTTTATCTTCACTAAATAATCTGATCAAACTCACACGGGATTTTAATTGTGTTTTTTCATAGATTGCCGATATGTATCTCTCTAATGTTCTTCTTGATATACCTAAATCATCAGCGATATTTTGTATATTTTCCTCGGTACTGACTAATTTATCAAACACTTCCGCTTCTCTTGGCGTAAAGGAATATTTTTGAGAAATATAAGTCATTTTCTCCTCTTTGGTAACGATATTATTTGTGCTATTTTTCACTGCTGTTAATAGTTCTCTTTTATTTGTATAGTTTGCTGTAACGACACTGGTAAATACAAACAATAACAAAATTGCTATAATCAAAAGGATACTACTATTGTCGGAAGACAATATTTCTACGGAAAAAGAAGATATCAAGGCTGCAACGATATTGTTAATGATTCTGCCCATTCCTGACCATAATTTTTTGTTGTTTTCATAATAAGCAATTTCCATAAATGCCGTATTGAAAAAAACCGCAAAGAAACCGGCAGAAATATAAAAGACCAATATGCCGAGCAAAAATGAAACATCAAATTGTAAAATAACAATACAAATTGTTGATAAAATCATCACACAATAAATTATCAAACTCATGTATTTTCTGTCTTTAATTTCAAAAACGAAGCCGGATAACAGACCACTGAGAGCCAATAAAATTCTCGGCCATTGTTCGATATTTATTTGACCATTGTAATGAATAATTGTTACCGCATTATCCAATGTACTGAAAATGCAGGTCATCAAGACCACTAAAATTATCAAAATAACTTTGACATTATTATCATTCTTATTTTCTGTTTTGTATTCTGTTACTACTGTATTTCTGTTTTTATTTAATAAAAATACTAAGCAAAGTAAAGAAAGGATTAATACCATACCTTCAATAGTCGGAAACATTAAAAAATTATTATTGATGAATTGTAAGACTATTCCCAACATGTAAGATAAACCGATTACACATGCTAAATATTTATTGTTACTCAACAAATTCCTGGAAATATAAAATACCTCATTACATAAAAAACCTAAAAGAAAGAATAATAATAAACCGAATATCAGTGTATATATATATGAGAAATTAAGCCCGACAATGATAATCATCATAACCGATAATGTTGTATATATAAATACGCTTTTCTCCGATCTTAATTTATCAATAAAAGCATAAATGAAATAACCGACAGCACTCGCTCCCAAAGCATAGTTTTGCGTATTCACAGCTGTATTAGCATCAACCCAAAGCGATATTTTAGTGACAAGAAAGTATTCAATACCCAAAAAAATAAAGGTGAATATCCCCATCATAACTATTGCATTAGTATATAATTTATTCTGCTTAAACTCCTTTAACATATCGTTCATCACAAAAACCTCTTCAAGAACTACTGAATTATTATATCATACTTGAAAACTGCCGGAAAATCGGTAAAAAATTTTTTTACATGTTTAAAGCACTATGTTTTAATTAAAATTACGGAATTTATTAGTGCTTTATTTTTCAAACTAATTTTTAATATTAACTAAAAAATGAACTGAACCCCAAAATTTGAACAATAAATCCAAGCAATTTAAAAGGATCAATATATCATTGGTCCTTTTCTTTGAACAACTGTTCGGCTTCTAAGCTGTCCTGTTCTATTTGTTGTAATAATTCTTTTTTATTAACAAATTTTTTTATATCTCGCAGATAATAATACAGTTCCACTTTAATAGTTTTCCCATATAAATCCTTATCATAATGTAATATATGAGTTTCAATAGTTATATCTTTATCATTATCCACTGTCGGTCTTGTACCGACATTAGTTATTCCGATATATTTCTGCTTATCAATCCACACCAATGAAGCGTATACGCCATTTTTGGGATACACTTTTAAATTGGATATATCTTGATTGGCAGTCGCAAATCCCATACTTTTTCCTTTGCCTTTGCCGTGTATTACTTTAGATTCAATTATATCCATTAAATCACTCCTTTGAGAGCTAACATTAATAATATAATGGTTACAAGTAATACAATTCCGATAATTCCGTAAATAGATTTATTCTGTTTTTGTTGGTGTTCACTTTGTTGTGCAAAACCGATATTACGTAAAGATCTGACTACCGGTTTATATAATAAGAATATAATAACCGCATTTAGTGCCGATTTTAATAAGTTATAAGGTAATAAATAAGGAACTAAAAGTTTAACAACTTCCGCTCTCGGTATATTCATATATATTGGCGTAATCAAATAATTCCATAAAATCATCACTGCGGTAACAATCAAACATCCGCAAATCAATCCCTTTATCGCATTACCGATGGTTTTGTTATGTCTGTAAATTAAAGAAGCACTGCAAGCAAAAGCACAACTTGATAAAATATTCATTATCATTCCGATTACACCGGTATCGGAAATAGTCACCATTTCCACAAAAGAAACAATAATCGAAACAATAAAAGCAGTTAGAGGCCCATAAATTAAACCTCCTAATGTTATTACGATATCTTTCGGATCATATTTCAAAAATAGTACGACCGGTATTCTGATCAGCAAAGTGCTAACATAGGCAAATGCCGACAGCATTGCGATAGTTGTCAATTTTTTTATACTGTTGTTATTCATTTGTTATTCCTTCTTTCTTTAGGCATTTTTAATCTTAATGCTTGCGGGCGAATTTCAATGACACATTCCCGCAAACAGCCGTTTTCACCATCAATTTGATAATTAATATCCCGATCAAACTGTAGATTCATCTTCATTGCCTGTTGATGAACACATTCCGGTTGATCTAAATGCTTCCCTTTAGTGTATTTCAAAATCAAATTTATTAATCTGCTTGTCTTCATCTTATCTTTGAAATAGCAGACATTCAATTTACCATCATATAATTCCGCAAGAGGAGCCGGGCAGAAAATTCCCCCGTAATAACGACCGTTGGAGCAGGCAAACAATACAGTATCATCGGAAATTTCTTTTCCATCTATCTTACCGCTTAAATGATAGCTTGCCGGATGCAATCCCACTTTGAAAGCCGCATAAGCATAAACCAAACTATTGGGTATCTTCGTTTCTTTTTTAACATGCTCACCGGTATAAACATTAATATCCGCATCTAAGCCAAAGGAGCAAATGTTCAAAAACCGACTTTTTCCGTTAAGAATACCATAATCGACATTAATTATTTCTCCTTCGATATTATCGGCAATTATCTGTTCAGGACTGATTTTCCGCAAATCGATGCTTTTATAGAAATCATTACCCGTACCTCCGGGAATAATACATAATACAGCTTTTTCGCTTATACCATCCAAGACTTCTTTCATTGTTCCGTCTCCACCCACCGCATATAAAGTAACATCTTCATTTTGACTGTATTTTTGGGCAATCTCGGTGGCATGATGAACATATTCCGTCTGAATAATTTCGTAATAACCACCGTTTTTCGTGAAATAGTCCCGAATAATCGGTATAAATCGCAGTGCATAACCCTTACCGCTGGTTGGATTAACAATAAAAATATGTTTCATAATGATCTTCCTGTCCTTTACCATTTTAGCATAGCTTTGTTTTATCAACAATAAATCAAAAAAAGATGAACCGTTTTCAGTTCATCAATTTATTCATCTCTTGTCGCAATTATATTACAGCCGGTATCTAAGATGTTTTCTACAATCACTTGTCCAACTTTCACAGGTGACTGAACCGTAATATTCTTCAAAAATCTGACAGCCTCTATCAACTTTTTCTTAGGTAAAGGATTGTCACTTTTTACCGGCAATTGACGATGCAAACCATTTTCAATTCTAACCGTGGAAGTAAGTACTCTGGTCGGATTTAACAATTCTTCTCTTCCGTATTTTTCTCCGACAGGACAACTGTAACCATATACTTTATAATCATCATTCTCATCCACCTTTAAGTGACAACCTTTAGGACATCCGATACAAAT